>NZ_JBICMK010000053.1:0-25621 GCF_043106315.1 Pseudomonas sp. FYR_5
CGGCCTGTGCCCAACCTCTGATGTGTGCCCCCTGTAGGAGCGGGTTTACCCGCGAATACGGTGGTGGCTGCGACGGTGAACAGCGGTTGGAAATTGGCCAGCAGGCCCGGCCCTTTCGCGGGTGAACCCGCTCCTACAGCGGCTTCAGCCGCGAAGAGGCGGGTATGTCT
Organism: Pseudomonas sp. FYR_5; assembly: GCF_043106315.1. NCBI lineage: Bacteria > Pseudomonadati > Pseudomonadota > Gammaproteobacteria > Pseudomonadales > Pseudomonadaceae > Pseudomonas > Pseudomonas sp. FYR_5. Next base: position 171 of record NZ_JBICMK010000053.1, read on the forward strand.
AGCCGCGCTGGTAAGCCTCGAGCGCTTTCAGCCGCTCACCTTTGAGTGCTTCGCCCAGGGCCTTGCCCGTGAACCCGGCTTGCACCAACGGCTTCACATCCACCGCTCGCGCCGCCGCTGCTGCGCCTCGCAGGTAATCGGCCTGTGGGTAACCCTGCTCGCCATCGCCCAACGCCGCCATCTCGCAAACGACCACAAAATCCTCGAACCGCTGCGGCCGTCGGTAGACATCGAACTTCTGCAACAGCTCCAGCAGTGCCGTGGCAGGCAGTTCGAGCGCCTGATTGCCCTGCGCCAGGCATTCCCCTGTCAGCATGGCCAGTTCCTGGCACTCACGCGGTGCCTTCAGGCGCTGATTGACGGTTTTGATCGATGTCGGTGCCAACCCGCGCAACAGGCAGGCCCAGCGCACGTGCAGCGGTTGTCCGTGCGCCGCTGCCTGCTCCAGCGCCGACAGTGTCCGGGAGCCGTCATCAAGCTCAGGCAGCAGCTCCTGCAGGGCCCCGCACGCGCTCATTATCTTGAAGAACACCTGCGGTTGCGCTTCCATCAGCGCACGCTCGATTTCCTTCCAGCTGCGCTCGGCAGTGAGTGCCTGTAGTTCTCCCGAGGCGCTGATCTGGCGCATCAGCGCCAAGGTGTCATCGGCAACCCGGAACCCCAAGGGTGCGTAGCGGGCAGCAAAGCGTGCAACACGCAGCACGCGCAATGGATCCTCGGAGAATGCCGGGGAAACATGGCGTAGCAGGCGTTGATCCAGATCTTTCTTGCCTTGGTAGGGGTCGTAGACCGTGCCCGCCTCATCCTCGGCCATCGCATTGATGGTCAGGTCGCGGCGGATCAGGTCTTCTTCCAGGGTTACGTCGGGGCTGGCGTGAAAAGTGAACCCGCCGTAGCCTCGCCCGCTCTTGCGCTCGGTGCGCGCCAGGGCGTATTCCTCGCCGGTTTTCGGGTGCAGGAACACCGGGAAATCGGCACCTACCGGCCGATAGCCCTTGGCGAGCATTTCTTCGACGGTGGCGCCGACCACCAGCCAGTCGATGTCGCTGACAGGGCGGCCGAGCAGGCGGTCGCGCACGGCGCCGCCAACTTTGTAAATGTGCATGTGCAGCTCTCCATAACTGCCGACAGGATAACCCGTCGGCGGTCATGGGGTTGCATCAGAGGTGGTGGATAACGGCCAGGTCCATGCGGCCGTAGTCGGCGCTTTCGCTATGCTCGCCGCGCGGCGGCATGTGGTGAGTACTCATCACTTGCTCGCCCTGCACGGTCTCCAGGTGGATATCGAAACCCCACAGACGATGCAGGTGCTTGAGCACTTCGTCGGTCGAGTCGCCCAGCGGTTTGCGGTTGTGTTGCTGGTGTCGCAGGGTCAGCGAGCGGTCTCCGCGGCGGTCGACGCTCCAGATCTGCACGTTCGGTTCACGGTTGCCGAGGTTGTACTGCGCTGCCAACTGCTCCCGAATCACCCGGTAACCGGCTTCATCATGGATGGCGGGCACCAGCAGGTCGTCGCGTTGGTCGTCATCGAGGATGCTGAACAGCTTGAGGTCGCGCATCACTTTGGGCGACAGGTACTGCAGGATGAAGCTCTCGTCCTTGAAGCTGCTCATGGCGAACTTGATGGTAGAAAGCCAGTCGCTGCCGGCAATGTCGGGGAACCAGTGGCGATCTTCCTCGGTGGGGTATTCGCACATGCGGCGGATGTCGGTGTACATCGCAAAGCCCAGCGCGTAGGGGTTGATGCCGCTGTAGTACGGGCTGTCGAAGCCGGGCTGGAACACCACGCTGGTGTGCGACTGCAAGAACTCCATCATGAAGCCTTCGGTAATCAGCCCCTCATCGTACAGGTCGTTCATCAGGGTGTAGTGCCAGAAGGTTGCCCAACCTTCATTCATGACCTGGGTCTGGCGCTGCGGGTAGAAGTACTGGGCGATCTTGCGCACGATGCGCACGACCTCACGTTGCCAGGGTTCAAGCAGCGGGGCGTTCTTCTCGATGAAATACAGGATGTTTTCCTGCGGTTCGGCGGGGAAGCGCCCCTCATCGCGGTCGTTACCCTTTTCGGCGTTTTTCGGAATTGTCCGCCAAAGATCGTTGATCTGACGCTGAAGATGCTCTTCGCGCTCCTGTTGCCGGCGCCGCTCTTCTTCGGCAGAAATAGGATAGGGCCGCTTGTAGCGGTCGACACCGTAGTTCATCAGGGCATGGCAGGAGTCGATCAAGTCCTCCACTGCATCGATACCGTGGCGCTCTTCGCACTGGGCGATGTACTGCTTGGCGAACACCAGATAGTCGATGATCGAGCTCGCGTCAGTCCAGGTGCGGAACAGGTAATTGCCTTTGAAAAAACTGTTATGGCCGTAGCAGGCGTGGGCAATCACCAGTGCCTGCATGCACATGGTGTTTTCTTCCATCAGGTAGGCGATACAAGGGTCGGAGTTGATCACGATCTCGTATGCCAGACCCATTTGGCCGCGGCTATAGGACTTTTCCGTGCTGAGGAACTGCTTGCCGTAGGACCAGTGGTGGTAGCCCAGCGGCATGCCGACCGAGGCGTAGGCGTCCATCATCTGCTCGGCAGTGATTACCTCGATCTGGTTGGGGTAGGTGTCCAGGGCGTAACGCTCGGCCAGACGGCTGATTTCCCGGTCGTAGGTCTGGATCAGCTCGAACGTCCACTCGGACCCGGTGGAAATGGGTTGGCGTCTCTGTGCTCTGGCGGTCATGTGGCTAACCTGCGCTGGAAGAGTTCACGGAAGACCGGGTAGATGTCGCCGGCCGATACCAGCTGCTGTTGGGCGAACGTGTCGGGGAAAGCATCGCCGATACGCTCGTACTCATACCACAGCGCCTGGTGTTCACGGGGGGTGATCTCAACGTAAGTGTAGTACTGCACATGCGGCATGATCTGTTTGGAGAGGATGTCGCGGCAGATGGGCGAGTCGTCGTTCCAGTTGTCACCATCAGAAGCCTGCGCGGCATAAATGTTCCAGTCGCTGGCCGGGTAGCGCTCGGCCATGATTTCCTGCATCAGCTTGAGGGCACTGGAGACGATGGTGCCGCCGGTTTCCCGCGAATAGAAGAATTCTTCTTCGTCGACTTCCCGGGCGCTGGTGTGATGGCGAATGAACACGACTTCGATGCGCTCGTAGTTACGCTTGAGGAACAGGTACAGCAGGATGAAGAAGCGCTTTGCGATGTCCTTGGTGGCCTGGGTCATCGAGCCGGATACGTCCATCAGGCAGAACATCACTGCCTTCGAGCTTGGGTTGGGTTGCTTGACCAGCAGGTTGTACTTGAGGTCGAAGGTGTCGAGGAAGGGCAGGCGGTTGATACGCGCTTTCAGGCGCTCGATTTCCTGTTCGATTTCCTGGATATCGGTGAAATTGTCCGGCTCTTCGACCCGCAGGCGGTTGAGTTCCTTTTGTGCTTCGCGCAGCAGCGCGCGGCTGCTGCCGGTCAGGGCGATACGGCGGGCATGGGCCGAGCGCAGGGTGCGCACGATGTTGATGCGTGACGGGTTGCCTTCGTTGGCGATGCCGGCGCGAACAGTCTTGAAGGTGTCGGCGCCAGTCAGGTGACGTTTGACCAGGTTGGGTAGCTCAAGGTCTTCGAACATGAATTCGAGAAATTCTTCCTGGGTGATCTGGAAGACGAACTCGTCCATGCCTTCGCCGGAATTGCCGGCCTTGCCGCGACCGCCACCACCTCCACCGCCTTGCGGCCGTGGGATGTGTTCACCGGCAGTGAATTCTTTGTTGCCAGGGTGCACGATGGTCTGTTTGCCCCCACGACCATGATGCAAGACCGGTTCGTCGATGTCGCGCCCGGGAATACTGATCTGCTCGCCGTGTTCCATATCCATGATGGAACGGCGGCTCACCGCCTCTTCGACGGCCTTCTTGATATGTTCGCGGTACCGCCGCAGAAAGCGTTGGCGGTTGACCGTGCTCTTGTTCTTGCCGTTCAGGCGTCGGTCTATAACGTAGCTCATGGTCCCTCCGGTGACTGGATGCAGCTGCAACCCACAAGCTGCAAGCCACAAGCTTCAAGCTGCAAGAAAGAGCAGCCACCGCCGCCGCAAGCTGTGACGCGGGCCGTAATGCCCGCGCCAGGCAGCTTGCAGCTTGCGGCTAGTAGCTTGCCGCTTTATTGCGATTTCCTGACCCGCAGGTACCATTCCGACAGCAGGCGCACCTGTTTGTCGGTATAGCCACGCTCCACCATCCGGGTGACGAAGTCGTTGTGTTTCTTCTGGTCCTCTTTGCTGGCCTTGGCGTTGAAGCTGATGACAGGCAGCAGGTCTTCGGTGTTGGAGAACATTTTCTTCTCGATCACGACCCGCAGCTTTTCATAACTCAGCCAGCTTGGATTCTTGCCATTGTTGTTGGCGCGTGCGCGCAGTACGAAGTTGACGATCTCGTTGCGGAAGTCTTTCGGGTTGCTGATGCCAGCCGGTTTCTCGATCTTCTCCAGTTCTTCGTTGAGCGCAATGCGGTTGAGAATTTCGCCGGTTTCCGGGTCGCGGTATTCCTGATCCTGGATCCAGAAGTCTGCATACAGCACGTAGCGGTCGAAGATGTTCTGGCCGTATTCGCTGTAGGACTCCAGGTAGGCGGTCTGGATTTCCTTGCCGATAAACTCGATGTAGCGCGGCGCCAGGTATTCCTTCAGGTAGCGCAGATAGCGTTCGCGCACCTCAGCCGGGAACTGTTCCTGTTCGATCTGCTGTTCGAGCACATACAGCAGGTGCACCGGGTTGGCGGCAATTTCGTGTGGGTCGAAGTTGAACACCTTGGACAGGATCTTGAAGGCGAAGCGAGTCGACAGGCCGTTCATGCCTTCGTCGACACCTGCGGCGTCCCGGTATTCCTGGATCGACTTGGCCTTTGGATCGGTGTCCTTGAGGTTTTCCCCGTCGTAAACGCGCATCTTGGAATAGATATTGGAATTCTCTGGCTCTTTCAGGCGTGAAAGCACGGTGAACTGAGCCAGCATCTTGAGCGTATCTGGCGCGCAGTGGGCCTTGGACAGCGAGCTGTTGATCAGTAACTTGTCGTAGATCTTGATTTCATCGCTGACCCGCAGGCAGTACGGCACCTTGACGATATAGATCCTGTCGATGAACGCTTCGTTGTTCTTGTTGTTACGGAAGGTGTGCCACTCCGATTCGTTCGAGTGCGCCAGCAGAATACCGGTATAGGGAATCGCCCCAAGGCCTTCGGTACTGTTGTAGTTGCCTTCCTGGGTGGCGGTGAGCAAGGGGTGCAGGACCTTGATCGGCGCCTTGAACATTTCGACGAATTCCATCAGGCCCTGGTTGGCCCGGCACAGCGCGCCCGAGTAGCTATAAGCATCAGCGTCGTTCTGTGGGTATTCCTCAAGTTTGCGGATATCGACCTTGCCGACCAGGGCAGAGATGTCCTGGTTGTTTTCATCGCCGGGTTCGGTCTTGGCAATGGCGATCTGGTTAAGAATCGACGGGTACAGCTTCACCACCTTGAACTTGGAGATGTCACCGCCAAATTCCTGCAGGCGCTTGGTGGCCCAAGGCGACATGATGGTGTTGAGGTAGCGCCGTGGGATGCCGAACTCTTCCTCGAGAATGGCCCCATCTTCGGTGGCATTGAACAAGCCCAGAGGTGACTCGAATACCGGCGAGCCCTTGATCGCGTAGAACGGCACCTTTTCCATCAGCTGCTTGAGTTTTTCCGCCAGCGAGGACTTGCCGCCGCCTACCGGGCCCAGCAGATAGAGGATCTGTTTCTTCTCTTCCAGGCCTTGGGCGGCGTGGCGGAAGTACGACACGATCTGGTCGATGCACTCTTCCATGCCATGGAAGTCGGCAAAGGCCGGATAGCGGCGGATAACCTTGTTGGAGAAGATTCGCGACAGCCTGGAGTTGGTTGAGGTGTCGATCAGCTCTGGCTCACCGATGGCCAGCAACAGCCGTTCGGCCGCCGATGCGTAGGCACTGCGATCCTCTTTGCACAGCTCGAGGTACTCCTGCAGCGAGAGTTCTTCCTGGCGCGTTGACTCGAAACGTTGTTGGAAGTGGCTAAAAATACTCATGACGTCACCTCGCTCGATACGTGGAGACGACGCCGGATCAGTCAGCTGATGCTGGCATGCAACCGGGTTTGCCGATTGCTGTATACCCCCCAGAACACCCTGTAACGCTACCGATGACCCGCACGCCGGTGTACCGGCTCTCCCCTTTTTGGATGGCCTGAGCTTAAGCGTAGTTGGTTATCTGCAAGGTCAAGGGGCGAGAAACGCAGAAGTTACGAACGACCGTTCGTCAGATAAGCCGCAAGCCCGCGCGGGGCACGGGCTGCAGGGGAAAATAAAAAATTATTCAGCGTTGCCCTGGGCGGTCTCGGCCGGATAGGTCGCGCGCCACAGTTCGAAGCCGCCGTCCACGCTGTACACGTCGGAGAAGCCCTGGCCGACCAGATAGGCGGCAGCGCTTTGGCTGGAATTGCCGTGATAGCAGACCACCAGGGTCGGCGCATCAAGGTCGGCGTTGCGGATGAAATCGGCGACCGAGTGGTTATCCAGATGCCGGGCGCCGGTGATGTGGCCGGCGGCGAAGGCCTGCGGGTCGCGAATGTCGACCACGACCGCTCCGTCTTTCTTGCGAAGCTCCAAGGCCTGCTCAGGAGGGATGCGCTTGAATTCGCTCATGGGTACTGCTTCCTTCAGGTGTGGTCGTTGAGTGTAGTGGGTTGTGCCGGCTGGCGCAGGGTGCCGTCGTCGGCACAGTCGCAGCGGTGATATTCGCCGCTGTCGATGTTGTACAGGGTCATGGCGCCGCCCCACACGCAGCCAGTGTCCAGGGCGATGACGTCGGGCTCGGTGACCTCACCCTGCAGAGCGGCCCAATGGCCAAAGATGATCTTCACGTGGCGTGAGCGACGGTCCTTGTGCGCGTACCAGGCTTTGTAGCCTTTGGGCGCGCTACCCAGGCCTTCCTTGCTCTTGAGGTCGAGTTTGCCATCGGCAGTGCAGAAGCGCATGCGGGTGAAGTAGTTGGTGATGACCCGCAGGCGTTCGACGCCGGCGAGGTTCTTGCGCCACTTGTTCGGCTCGTTGCCGTACATGCCGTCGAGATACAGCTGCAGGCGGGTGTCGTCACGCAGCACTTCCTCGACCTCGGCGGCGAGCTCCAGGGCTTTGCCAAGGGTCCATTGTGGCGGTATGCCGGCGTGAACCAGGGCGATGCCGCGGGGCTCGTCGTAATGCAGCAGCTTTTGCTGGCGCAGCCAGTCGAACAACTGGTCGGCGTCCGGCGCTTCGATGATCTCGCGCAGTGTGTCGCTTTTCTTGAGGCGCTCGACGTTATGCCAGACGGCCAGCAGGTGCAGGTCATGGTTGCCCAGCACGCAGACCAGTGAATGACGGATCGAGTACAGGAAGCGCAGGGTTTCCAGTGACTCGGGGCCGCGGTTGACCAGGTCGCCGACCAGCCACAGGCGGTCGACGGCGGGGTTGAAACTGACGCGATCGAGCAGGCATTTGAGTGGCTGCAGGCAGCCCTGCAGGTCACCGACGGCGTAGGTTGCCATCAGTGCAGCGCCCCGGGCACTGCCAGGCGGAAGGGGGCAATTTCGGCGTCGAAGCGCTTACCGTCTTCGGCGAACATCTGGTAGCTGCCCTGCATGGTGCCAACGCGGGTGCTGATGACGGCACCACTGCTGTAAGTATGGCTTTGGCCAGGGTCTATGTTGGGTTGCTGGCCGACCACGCCGGCGCCGCGTACTTCCTCTACCTCGCCGTCACCGTTGGTGATCAGCCAGTGGCGCGACAGCAACTTGGCCGTGAGCGAACCGTTGTTCTGCACGGTAATGGTGTAGGCGAACGCGAAACGACTGTTTTCGGGGTCGGATTGTTCTTTCAGGTAGCGGGTCACGACGCTGACGTCGATTTGATAGCGGGGGTCGGACATGCAAGGGCCTTGGGCGAACTGACGCAATAATGCAGTCTAGGCCATTGAGAGGGGGGAGGGCCAGCGGTGATCGGGCTTGGGGGGTTACCTGTACCGGCGTCTTCGCGGGTAAACCCGCTCCTACAAGGGTTCGCACAGGATTTGAGGGTTGTGCGATCCCTTGTGGCCCGCGAAGAGGCCGGTACGGGCTAAATCAGGCTTGTTGCTGATCCGCCAGTTGGTCAGCCAGGCGCACGAAGGCTGCCAGGTCGAGCTGTTCAGGGCGCAGGCTGCCATCAACGCCGGCAGCCTCGATGGCGGCGCTGTCCAGCAGGCCTTTCATGGTGTTGCGCAGGGTCTTGCGGCGCTGGTTGAACGCTTCGCGAACGACACGCTCCAGCAGCAGGTGGTCCTTGGCCGGGAACGGCAGCACTTCGTGCGGCACCAGGCGGACGATCGCCGAATCCACTTTCGGGGGCGGGTTGAAGGCACCAGGGCCGACATTGAACAGGTGCTCCACGCGGCAGTGGTACTGCACCATGATCGACAAGCGTCCCCAGTCACCGCCGCCAGGGCCGGCGGCCATGCGTTCGACCACTTCCTTCTGCAGCATGAAATGCATGTCGCGGATCAGCCCGGCGTGGCTTAGCAGGTGGAAGATCAGCGGGGTGGAGATGTTGTAGGGCAGGTTGCCAACGACCTTGAGGCTGCGCGGCGGTACGCCCAGCTGGTTGAAGTCGAACTTCAGGGCGTCACCCTGGTGCAGGCGGAAGTTGCTGCGATCGGCGAACTTGTGCTGCAGGATCGGCACCAGGTCTTTGTCCAGCTCCACCACGTCCAACTGTGCACCGCTGCCCAGCAGGCCTTCGGTCAGGGCGCCCTGGCCCGGGCCGATTTCCAGCAGGTGTTCGCCGGCCTTGGCGTTGATGGCACGCAGGATGCGGTCGATGATACCGGCGTCGTGCAGGAAGTTCTGGCCGAAGCGCTTGCGTGCCCGGTGTTGGTATTGCTCGTTCATGGTCGGTTCTCGGCCATCTGGTAGGCGGTTTCCAGTGCGACGCGCAGGCTGCCGGTGTCGACTTTGCCAGTGCCGGCCAGGTCCAGGGCGGTGCCGTGGTCAACCGACGTGCGGATGATTGGCAGGCCCAAGGTCACGTTCACTGCAGCGCCGAAGCCTTTGTACTTGAGTACGGGGAGGCCCTGGTCGTGGTACATCGCCAGCACCGCATCGCAGTGCTCCAGATATTTGGGGGTAAACAGGGTATCGGCCGGCAGCGGCCCGCGCAGGTCCATGCCTTCGGTGCGCAGGCGGGCCAGGGTCGGCTCGATGATGTCGATTTCTTCGCGGCCCAGGTGGCCGCCCTCGCCCGCGTGCGGGTTGAGGCCGCACACGAGGATACGCGGGTTGGCAATGCCGAACTTGTCGCGCATATCGGCATGCAGGATACGGGTTACACGTTCGACGCGCTCGGCAGTGATAGCGTCGGCAATATCACGCAGTGGCAGGTGCGTAGTCACCAGGGCCACGCGCAGGCCGCGGGTAGCCAGCATCATTACCACTTGTGCGGTGCGGGTCAGTTCGGCAAGGAATTCGGTATGCCCGGAAAAGGCGATACCGCTTTCGTTGATCACACCCTTGTGCACCGGGGCAGTGATCATCCCGGCGAAGTGCCCGTCCAGGCAGCCTTGCCCGGCGCGGGTCAGGGTTTCCAGCACGAACGCTGCGTTGGCCTTGTCGAGCTGGCCTGGCACCACCGGGGCCGCCAGAGGGGTATCCCAGACGTACAGGCTCCCTGCGGGGGCAGGGCGGTCAGGCCATTGGCCCGGGGCTACCGGCAGCAGGCTGACGGCCAGCCCCAGCTGCGTGGCCCGCTCGGCGAGCAGGTCACGGCTGGTGATGGCGATCAGGGGGTGGGGCTGGGCGTCTGCGGCGAGCAGCAGGCACAGGTCGGGGCCTATGCCGGCCGGCTCGCCGGGGGTGACGGCGAAGCGCAGGGGCTTCACTGGGCAGCCTGGTCGGCGCCAGGCAGCTTGATTTCAACGTAGGCTTCGTCGCGGATCTGGCGCAGCCAGGTTTGCAGCTCTTCGTCGTACTTGCGATTGCGCAGTACGCTCAGGGCCTGCTGTTCGCGGGCCTGCTCGGTGCTGTCGGTGGCGCGGCGGCCCAGCACTTCCAGAACGTGCCAGCCGTACTGGGTCTTGAACGGTTTGGTCACTACGCCTTGCTGGGCATTGGCCATCTGTTCACGGAACTCCGGTACCAGGCTGTTCGGATCGACCCAGTTGAGGTCGCCGCCATTGAGTGCCGAACCCGGGTCTTCAGAGAAGCTCTTGGCCAGTTCGCCGAAGTCTTCGCCGCTCTTGATCCGCTCGTACAGGCGCTCGGCCAGCTGCTTGGTGGCCGCCTCGCTGCGGATCTCGCTTGGCTTGATCAGGATGTGGCGTACATGCACTTCGTCACGCAGCACGTTCTCGCTGCCACCGCGCTTTTCCTCGAGCTTGAGGATGATGAAGCCGTTGGGGATGCGAATAGGCTGGGTAATTTCGCCCACCGGCATGCTGCTGAGCATCTTGGCGAAGTCGGGTGGCAGCTGACCGGCTTTACGCCAGCCCATCTCGCCGCCTTCCAGGGCGTTTTCGCTGGCCGAGTTGGCAATCGCCATCTGGCCGAAGTCGGCGCCCTGGCGCAGTTGCTGGTACACGTCACCAACCTTGCGCGCAGCCTTCTGGATGTCGGCCGAGTTAGCGGCTTCCGGGGTCGGAATGAGGATGTTGGCCAGGCGGTACTCTTCCGACATCTGCATCTTGCCCAGGTCCGAGGCCAGGAAGTTCTTCACTTCCTGCTCGGACACCTGAATGCGTTCGGCAACGCGGCGCTGGCGCACGCGGCTGATGATCATCTCGCGCTTGACCTGCTCGCGAGCGTCGTCGAACGACAGGCCGTCCTGGGCCAGCGCCGCGCGGAACTGGTCCAGCGACATGCCATTGCGCTGGGCAATGGTGCCAATGGCCTGGTTCAGCTCTTCGTCGGTGATGCGGATGCCGGAGCGCTCGCCGATCTGCAGTTGCAGGTTCTCGACGATCAGGCGTTCCAGTACCTGCGGTTCCAGGGCGCTGGTCGGCGGTACGCCGCCGCCGCGCTTGGCGATGGTTTGCTGCACCTCATGGACACGCTGTTCCAGCTGGCTTTGCATGACCACGTCGTTGTCGACGATAGCCACCACGCGATCAAGAGGTTGCACCGCGGCATGCACCGCGCCACTCAGCAAAGCGGCGCCCAGCAACACTGGGCGCAGACGATCAATAAGCTTGGTCTTCACGTTCACGGTAACCTTGAATGCCTTGGTCGAGGAAAGACTCGACCTTGTTGCCAACTACGCCGCCGAGGCCTTTCAGGACGATCTGAAGGAAGACACCGTGGTCGCCTTTTTCGTTCTGTGGAAGGGCCTGGCTGAAATCGTCGTAGTCGATCCAGTAACGGTTGATCAGGCGCAGCTTCCAGCAGCAGTTGTCGTATTCGAAACCACCCATGGCTTCCAGGGTACGGTTACGGTTGTAGTCATGCTGCCAGCGAGCGATAACGTTCCACTGCGGCACGATCGGCCAGATGACCGAGAAGTCGTGCTGCTGGATCTTGTAGTAATCCTTGATGTAGTTCGGATCGCCCGGGGTGCCATAGTCACCGCCGCCCACTTTCCAGGTACCCGTGGTCGAGTCGTAGGCAATGGTGTCGTTACGATAGCGATAACCGAGGTTGACGATTTTGTTCGGGTTGTCTTCAGGCTGATAGTGGAACATCGCACTGCCCGAGCGGGTGCTGCGGCTGTCCGGGTCCCAGTTGAAGTCCGAATTGAAGCGCCAGTCGCGGTTGAAGTAGTAGTTGTACACCAGCGCGTACGGCGATACATCGGATTGCGCGTCCTTGCGGGTGCGGTAGTCGATGCCTGGCAGCTGGACCTTGCGGTCCTTGAAGTAGTAGGCCTGGCCGATGCTGAAGTTCTGGCGCTCGAAGCCGTTCTCCTCGATCCAGCGGGTGGTCACGCCCAGCGACAGCTTGTTCTCGTCGCCGATACGGTCGGTACCACTGAAACGGTTGTCACGGAACAGCGAGTCGTAGCTGAACAGGGTTTCACCCGTATCGAACAGCGGGATGTCCATCTGGTCCTTGTGCGGGACATAGAGGTAGAACATGCGCGGTTCGAGGGTTTGGCGGTAGTTGGTGCCGAACAACGAGGTGTTGCGATCGAAATACAGGCCGCTGTCGACGCTGAAAATCGGGATATCGCGGTTCAGGTTGCTTTTGTAGTCGCCGAACACGTCCAGTGTGTCTGCGTTCGCGGCAGCAATGTCGCTCTTGCCCTTGCTATCCAGGTCAAGGTCGTAGTGCGTATACATGTACTTCAGCTTCGGCGTGATGTAGCCGTAGCTGGCCTGCATCGGCAGGCTGATGGACGGGGCGACGTTCAGGCGGGTGCCGTTGGCACGGGCTACGCCGAAGATATTTTCGTCAAGGCGGCGACCGGCTACGCCGGCGCTGGCGTCTGGATTGCCATCTTCGTCCAGAACGAAATCGTCCTTCAGGTCACGATCAAAACGAACAGCCTCAGTCTCGTACCCAAGGTTCAAACCGCCTGGCTGGAACGGCAGCGTACCGTTCAGGGTCAGCTGCGGCAGGCGGTCATACGGCGTGATCTGCGAGATCGTAGCCATCTCGTAGGCATGCACATTCAACCGCGCGGTGTAGCTGTCGCCACGATAGGTCAACGCACCCTGCTGATTCAGCAGGTCGCGACTTTCCACGCCAATCTGGTCGGACTCCAGGTCCTGGAAGTAGAACGGATCGCTGATGTCGGTGTAGTCCACCTCAGTCATCAGGCGTTCGTCCAGGCCACCCTTGTGCTGCCAGTTGACCATCCAGCGCTGATCTTTGTAATCCGTCTGATCTTTGCGGTCGTCGTTCTTGTCGTTCAGGTAGGCGCCGCCGAACTGGCCTTCGCTGGAAGGCGTCAGGTAACGGAACTCGCCTTCCATCAGCAGGCCGCGCTTGGCCATGTAGCGCGGATACAACGTGGCGTCGTAGTTGGGCGCCAGGTTGAAGTAGTACGGCGTGACCAGCATGAAGCCGGTGTCGCTGCTGGTGCTGAACGATGGCGGCAGGAATCCGGACTGGCGACGGTCGTCAATCGGGAAGTAGATGTACGGTGTGTAGAACACCGGGAAATCCTTGACCCGCAGCGTGACGTTGGTCGCGGTACCGAAACCGGTTGCCGGGTTCAGGGTGATGTTGTTGCCCTTCAGCTGCCAGGCGTTGCTGCCCGGTTCGCAGGTGGTGTACGTACCGTCCTTGAGGCGGATGATGGCGTTTTCGCTGCGCTTGGCGTACAGGGCATTGCCGCGGATGTGCGACTTGTGCATCACGTATTCGGCGTTGTCGACCTGGGCTTCGCCAGTGTCGAGCTGGATCTGTGCCTCGTCACCGACCACCAGCGAACCGTTGTCACGGATCTTGACGTTGCCCTTGAGCTCGCCACGGTTTTCGGCCTGGTAGAGGTTGGCCTCGTCGGCTTCGGCCTGCATGCTGCCCTGGCGCATCACCACGTCACCGGCGAGGGTGGCGATCTGCTGCTCCTGCTGGTACTTGGATACCTTGGCATTGATGTAGGTCGGCGACTCGTCCTTCGGCGTGGTGTCGGCCATGCCCGGGCGGGTCGGCTCGATATACGCGCCACCGCAGTAGGGGCCGGTTTCAGCCAGCTGTGCGGCGGTGAGCTTTTCACGCGGAACCCAGTCCAGGTGGCTGTAGTCTTCGCTGCGCGACTTCAGGCCACGGCCCTTGGCCTCGGTGACCAGCATGGGCCGGTCCGCAGTTTCGGCTTCGCCCGCAGCTTCGGTACCGGAGCTGACGGCTGCACCTTCGTGCACCGGGCGCGGTGGCAAGTTGTTGACTGGGGTTTTGGGCTTGCAGTCCCAACCACCGGCGGCGGACACTTGGCAGTCGAATTGTTCGGCTGCCACTACGTATGAGGTGGCCAGAGGTTGCAGGGCCAGCAGACCGCCGGTTACCAGCAACGGAAACTTTCTACGAAACGCGGGGGATTTCAATGCCATCTTATTAGTCCGGGCTTCCTGCGTGCCATCTGCCCGCGTGTGGGGCCGCACGCCTCTCGATGGTCTGAAAAAGATGCTGGATAATAAAGCATGACCCGCTTGACGGCTAGGGCCGTCGGAGACCCTTGCAATGCCTGAACACGATGTACGCCTGCAACAACTGACGGTCTGGCTCGATGAGCAGCTCAATGATCTTTTCCGTGACAACGCCTGGGGCGAGGTGCCTGCAGGCAGCTTGACCGCTGCCAGCAGCGACGCCAGCTTCCGCCGTTATTTCCGCTGGCAGGGCGCTGGCCACAGTTTCGTGATCATGGATGCGCCCCCCCCGCAGGAGAACTGCCGACCGTTCGTCGCCATCGACCACCTGCTGGCCAGCGCTGACGTGCATGTGCCGCTGATCCACGCCCAGGACCTGGAACGCGGCTTTCTGCTGCTTGGGGATCTGGGCACTCGGACATACCTTGACATCATCAGTGCCGACAACGCCGATGGCCTGTTCGCCGACGCCATCGATGCCCTTCTGAAGTTCCAGCGTTTGCCGATGGACGCGCCGCTACCCAGCTACGACGACGCCCTGCTGCGCCGTGAAGTGGAACTGTTCCCCGAATGGTACGTGGGGCGTGAGCTGGGCCTGACCTTCACCGATGCACAGAAGGCCACCTGGCAGCGCGTCAGCCAGTTGCTGATCGACAGCGCCCTGGCGCAACCCAAGGTGCTGGTACACCGTGACTACATGCCGCGCAACCTGATGCAGAGCACCCCCAACCCTGGTGTGCTGGACTTTCAGGATGCGGTATACGGCCCGGTCACCTACGACATTACCTGCCTGTTCAAGGACGCCTTTGTCAGCTGGCCGCAGGCGCGGGTCGAAGGCTGGCTGAGCGATTACTGGCAGCAGGCGCAGGCGGCCGGCATCCCGGTGCATGCTGAGTTCGAAGCCTTCCACCGCGCCAGTGACCTGATGGGCGTGCAGCGCCACCTGAAGGTGATCGGCATCTTCGCCCGTATCTGCCACCGCGACGGCAAGCCGCGTTACCTGGGCGACGTGCCGCGTTTCTTCGCCTATATAAATGAAGTGATCGGTCGTCGGCCCGAATTGGCGGAGCTGGGTGAGCTGATTGCCGAGTTGCAGGCCGGAGCGCGTGCATGAAGGCCATGATCCTGGCTGCGGGGAAGGGCGAGCGTATGCGCCCGCTGACCCTGCACACCCCAAAACCGTTGGTCCCGGTCGCCGGCCAGCCGCTGATCGAGTACCACCTGCGCGCCCTGGCGGCAGCGGGCGTGACCGAAGTGGTGATCAACCATGCGTGGCTTGGCCAGCAGATTGAAGAGCACCTGGGTGACGGTAGCCGCTTCGGCCTGAGCATCCGCTATTCACCTGAAGGTGAACCGCTGGAAACCGGTGGCGGCATCTTCAAGGCCCTGCCTTTGCTGGGTGATGCGCCGTTCCTGCTGGTGAATGGCGATGTCTGGACCGACTACGACTTCGCGCGTCTGCAGGCTCCCCTGCAAGGCCTGGCTCACCTGGTGCTGGTCGACAACCCTGGCCATCACGGCCGCGGAGACTTCCGCCTGATGGGCGAGCAGGTCGTTGACGGTGATGACGCGCCAGGCACGCTGACCTTCAGCGGCATTTCGGTGCTGCACCCGGCGCTGTTCGAAGGTTGCCAGGCGGGCGCCTTCAAGCTGGCACCTTTGCTGCGCCAGGCGATGGCGGCCGGCAAGGTGTCTGGCGAACACTACCGTGGGCACTGGGTGGATGTTGGCACGCTTGAGCGCCTGGCCGAGGCTGAGTCTCTGATTGGCGAGCGTGCCTGACATGTGGTGGCCAGGCACGGTGATTGGTGTGGGTGCCGGCTTTGCCGTGGCGAGCATACCGGGTGCCTTGCTCGGTGCGTTGCTTGGGCAGGCCATTGACCGCCGGCTGCGTTTGCAAGGCTGGGAAGACATGCGTGAACGCCTGGGTGGGCGCCCCGCATTACGCGACGACGAGTTGTTGTTCGTAATGCTCGGGCGCCTGGCCAAGTGCGATGGCCGGGTAGCTGAGCAGCACATCCAGCAGGCGCGTCAGGAGATGATGCGCCTGGACTTGGCCGAGGCAGCTCGGCTGCGCGCCATCAATGCGTTCAACCGTGGCAAGGCGGGCAAGGACCGGCTTGGCGGGCACCTGCGGCGCATCAGTCAGCAGCCCCACGCGGCGGAAGGTACCTTGCGGGCCTGTTGGCGCATGGTCTGGGCTGACGGCAAGATGGGCAACAAGGAGCGTGAGCTGCTGCTGGACTGGGGGCAGAAGCTGGGCATGAGCCGACGCCAGGTGCAGGCCATGTCGCTGGAGTACGAGCCGCGCAAGGCCACGGGAGCAGAAAGCGCGCCCATGACCTATGCGGCAGCGTTGCGCTTGCTGGCGGTGGAGACAGATACCGACACTGATAAGGTCAAGCAGGCCTATCGTCGGCTTGTCAGCCGGCATCACCCGGACAAGCTGGCGGGTACCGGTGCCAGCGAGGCACAGGTGCGTGAAGCGACCGCGCGTACCCGTGAGTTGCACCAGGCCTATGCCATGATCCGCAAGCGGCGCGGTCTTTGATGGCCCCCCCACCAGGATCAAGCCGGGCTCAACCCTGAGGGCTCATCCACCCCCGCACCCGGCGGAACAATTGCTCTTGTGCCGCCGCTTTGTTTCCCGGCATGGCGATCAATGACAACTGGCGGTACTGGCTATCCTTCTGCCGCTTGCTGGCCTGCAGGCGTTGCTGGGCTGCATTGCGGTCAGCGCTGCGGGTGGCGTAGTAGATATCGGCTGTCGGTACCTTCAAGGTTGGGGCCAGGCTTTCCAGGTCATGCTCCACCCGTGCAGGGGTCTGAGCAGCGACCATCACCAGTTTTTGTACCTGCGGTGGCTGCTTCTCGCTCAGGTAGCGCGCCGCCCAATATGCACCGCTACCATGGCCGATCAGTACGATGCTGCGGGCGTTGTGTTGCTGGGCGAACGCCACGGCGGCATCCAGGCGGGCGAAGATGCGTTCGGCATCTGCCGGGTCGGACTGCTCGCTGGCTTGTTCGGCATCGGTGCTTTCTGCCGTGTCGGCATCTGCTGCCGTGGCTTGGGCCACGTTGGCGTTGGCGTCGGCCGGTACGTCCTTGACCGGTGCGCTTTCGCCTTTGTCTTGTGCAGGCGCTACAGGTGGTGTGGCTTCGACCCGCGCTTGCGGGCTGTCTGCGAGCAGGTCGGGCAGGCTGACGCTCAGGCTGTGCCAGCCGATATCAGGGAATTTTTGCCGCAGTGGGCCGACTGCATTTGGCCAGTCGGCCGTTTCGCCAGCACCGGGGACGATGATCACTGCCCCTTGCGGATCGTTGTCGTTGGCCGGCTTCCACAGGGCCAGGAAGCTGTCGGCACCGGCCTGCAGGGTCTGCTGCTCAGCCTTGGGCAGCAGCCGTTCCAGCGCCAGGGCATCCTCCTGGCTGCGTTCCAGCAAGGGTGGCCGTGGGGCCTCGGCCGCCGGTGCCACGGTATTTGCAGGTGATTTTTCGGCATCGGCGGCCAGGGCGCCGAGTGGAAGGACCGAGGCCAGGCAGCACACTGCCAGCGTCGTGCGATAAAGTGTGGACATGAGTCAACCCAGGGCCAGAATGAAACCGGCAGCCTAATAGTATTTGCCCGTGACGGCCATGCTGCATGGCCGTCTTTGCCAAGTCGAGCGTATAGATGAAGCGAGTGCGTCGCCTGTTGGTTATCGGCTGCTTGTGGCTGCCCTTGATTGTCTGGGCCAGGCCCGAGGCGCAGCCCTCTGTGGCGCTGGAGCCTGACCAGCAGCAGTGGCTGGACACCCACCGCAGCCTGCGTGTCGGCCTGGTGTTGCAGGCGCCCTACGCCCAGTTCGACCGGCGTCTGCAGCAACTGTACGGGGCCAATGTGGAACTGGTGAACAGCCTGGCACAGGCGCTGCGGCTGGACCTCACCTGGCGTAACTTCAGTGACCAGGCCAGTTTGGAACATGCCCTGCAGAGCGGCGAAATCGACTTCGCCCCTGGCCTTACCCAGACGCCGGCCAGTCTGCGCCTGTGGCTATTCAGCGACCCGTACATGCGCGTGCCACAACTGCTGGTGGGGCCGCGCACCGGGGCCATGGCCGTGGAGCTGGAAAAGCTTGACGCCGAGCAACGCGTGGCGGTGCGCATGCCCAGCCCCCTGGCGGACTACCTGCGCGGCAACTACGGCAACCTCAACCTCCAGGGGGTGCCCGACGAGCGTGAGGCCTTGCAACTGGTGGTCGGTGGCCAGGCCAGCTTCGCCGTGCTGGATGAAGCGCAGCTCAGCCGCCTGTCGCGCGAGAGCGAGTTCGGTGAGCTGGCGGTGGTTGGCGATATTGGCCTGCCGCAGCTGTTGCGTATCGGTTCGCGGCGCGACTGGCCGCTGCTGGCCGATGTACTTGAACGCGGCCTGCAGGCACTGCCGGCCAAGGAGCTGGAACAACTGCATCAGCGTTGGTTGCAGCCGAAAACCCCTCGCCTGAGCGAGTCGCCTGGCTTCTGGCAGAACATCGCCTTGCTGTTCGGTATGTTGCTGCTGTGTGCCTTGGCCACGCTGGTGTGGCAACGCCGGCAGCAGCGCCAGCTGGAGCGCAGCCTGCTGGCCGCGCGGGAGAGCCTTGTGGAGCGCCAGGTGCGTGAAGAGGCGTTGCGCCTGAGCCAGTTCGCCATCGATCAGAGCACCGTGGGTATCCTCTGGGTCAATTGGGACAGCCATGTGCGTTACGCCAACCATGCCGCCGAGCGCATGTTGGGCTACACCGAGGGTGAACTGCTGGAGCGACCGCTGAGCGACTTCGAGCCAAGCCTGAACATGGACCGCTGGCTAGAGCTGTGGAAGGGCGCGCGTACGGGGGCGGGCGGTGTCGGTCAGTTTGAGACGCAGTGCCGGCGGGCTGATCAGAGCTTGCTACCCGTGGAGCTGTCGCTGAGCTTTCTGCGCTTTCGTGATTCCGAATACCTGGTGGTCTACCTCGCCGATGTCACCGAACGGCACCGCGCCCTGGCGGCCCTGCGCGAAAGCGAGGCGCGGTTGAAGGGCATTGCTGGCAACGTACCTGGTTTGGTGTTTCGCCTGGAGCGTGACCCGGCCGAGGGCGATCTGGAGTTCCCCTATATCAGCGAGGGTAGCGAGGCGTTGGTGGGTTATGCACCCAGCGAGATCCAGCACCCACAGATGGGGCTGCGCAACCTGGTACACCCCGAGGACCGTGCGGATTACCACCGGGTGCAGGACCTGGCTTTGGTCAGCGACCAGGACTGGTCCTGGCAGGGGCGCATTCTCACCCGGCAGGGCGAACAGCGCTGGGCCGACATCAAGGCCAGCGCCCGGCGCCTGGGCAACGGTCGGGTGGTGTGGGACGGTATAGTCTGGGACATCACACAGGGCAAGCGGGCGGAGCTGGCGCTGGCGAAGTCCCAGGAGCAGCTGCGCGAACTCTCGGCCCACCTGGAGAGCGTGCGCGAAGAAGAAAAAGCCCGTATCGCCCGGGAAGTGCATGATGAATTGGGGCAGATGCTGACCGTGCTCAAGCTGGAAGTGTCGATGTGCGAGCTGGCCTATGCCGAACTGGACCCGGGACTGAATGAACGCCTGGCGAGCATGAAACGCCTGATCGCCCAGTTGTTCCAGCTGGTGCGCGATGTCGCCACTGCCTTGCGTCCGCCGATCCTCGATGCCGGCATTGCCTCGGCCATCGAATGGCAGGCGCGGCGCTTCGAGGCACGTACGCAAATCCCCTGTCTGGTGCAAGTACCCGACAATCTGCCAGCATTGAGTGATGCCAAGGCCACCGGGCTGTTTCGTATCCTCCAGGAGGCGCTGACCAATGTGATGCGTCACGCCCAGGCGCACAGCGTGGAGATTGAACTGGTACGTGAGGGCGGACAGTTGCGCATGACGGTCAGTGATGATGGTCAAGGCTTTTGCCGCGAGCAGACCCGGCCCACCTCGTTTGGCCTGGTGGGCGTGCGCGAGCGGGTGCTGATGCTGGGGGGGAGCATGGCGCTGGACAGTGAGCCGGGTGAAGGCACCAGCCTGAGCGTGGCCATTCCGTTGGAGTAGGAGAGCAATCGTGATTCGAGTACTGGTGGCCGAAGACCACACCATTGTCCGTGAAGGCATCAAACAGTTGATTGGCCTGGCCAAGGACATGCAAGTGGCGGGGGAGGCCGGTAACGGCGAGCAGTTGCTCGAAACCCTGCGCCACACACCGTGCGAGGTGGTACTGCTGGACATCTCGATGCCAGGTGTCAACGGTCTGGAGGCGATCCCGCGTATCCGGGCGTTGCAGGATGCGCCGGCGATCCTGATGTTGTCGATGCACGATGAGGCACAGATGGCGGCGCGGGCGCTGAAGGCCGGAGCGGCAGGCTATGCCACCAAGGACAGTGATCCGGCGCTGTTACTGACGGCGATTCGGCGGGTGGCGGGTGGTGGGCGTTATATCGACCCGTCGCTGGCCGACCGCATGGTGTTCGAAGTGGGCCTGACCGAATCCCGGCCGTTGCACACACTGCTCTCGGAGCGGGAGTTTTCGGTGTTCGAGCGCCTGGCCCAGGGCGCCAACGTCAACGACATTGCCCAGCAGTTGGCGCTGTCGAGCAAGACCATCAGCACTCACAAGGCGCGTTTGATGCAAAAGCTGAAAGTGAACTCGCTGGCGGAGCTGGTGAAGTACGCCATGGAGCACAAGCTGATCTGATTGCGACATACGGGTGCCCGAAACTTGCCGAAGCCTCTGTGGGAGCGGGCATGCCCGCGAACGGGCCTGGCCTGCTGATCTCTATGGCTGAGCCGGCCTCTTCGCGGGCATGCCCGCTCCCACAGGTTTCGTGGTTGGCTCGCAAGGGCATTCCAAACCCGCCATCCTTGTAGGGCGATCCCTACAACAAATCTTCCACCCGGATGATGGCATTCTCTCAGTACCCCCGATTTTCGGGCGCTTGCGTCTCTTCTACTCTTCTGCCTACGCAGTCATCCAACAAGAAGGTGCAGGCATGAGCGAGGCGAAGTCGAACGCTGCAACCGGCGAAACGCTGGTCAGCTTCCGTGGTGTGCAGAAGAGCTACGACGGCGAGTCGCTGATCGTCAAAGACCTCAACCTGGATATCCGCAAGGGCGAGTTCCTCACCCTGCTTGGCCCGTCCGGTTCCGGCAAAACCACCAGCCTGATGATGCTGGCGGGCTTCGAAACCCCCACCGCTGGTGAAATCCAGCTTGGCGGGCGCTCGATCAACAACGTGCCGCCGCACAAGCGTGATATCGGCATGGTGTTCCAGAACTACGCGCTATTTCCGCACATGACCGTGGCCGAGAACCTGGCTTTTCCGCTGACCGTGCGCAACCTGAGCAAGACCGACATCAGTGAGCGGGTCAAGCGTGTGCTGAACATGGTCCAGCTCGACGCTTTCGCCAAGCGCTACCCGGGCCAGCTGTCCGGCGGCCAGCAGCAGCGTGTGGCGCTGGCCCGGGCACTGGTGTTCGAGCCGCAGCTGGTGCTGATGGACGAGCCACTCGGCGCGCTGGACAAGCAACTGCGCGAACACATGCAGATGGAGATCAAGCACATTCACCAACGCCTCGGTGTGACCGTGGTGTACGTGACCCACGACCAGGGCGAAGCGCTGACCATGTCCGACCGCGTGGCGGTGTTCCACCAGGGCGAAATCCAGCAGATCGCCGACCCGCGCACGCTGTACGAAGAGCCCTGCAACACCTTCGTCGCCAACTTCATCGGCGAGAACAACCGCATTAGCGGCACGCTGCTGGCCAGCGATGGCAAACGTTGCCAGGTGCAGTTGCCTCGCGGCGAGCGGGTCGAGGCGCTGGCGGTGAATGTCGGCCAGGCCGGCGAGCCGGTGACCCTGTCGATACGCCCGGAGCGCGTGCGGCTGAACGGCCACAGTGAAAGCTGCGTCAACCGGTTCTCTGGCCGGGTGGCCGAATTCATTTACCTGGGCGACCACGTGCGGGTGCGTCTGGAGGTTTGCGGCAAAGGCGACTTCTTCGTGAAGCAGCCTATTGCCGAGCTCGACCCGGCGTTGGCCGTGGGCGATGTGGTACCGCTGGGCTGGGAGGTGGAGCACGCCCGCGCGCTCGATCCGATTGCCGAAGCCCATTGATGGATTGCTTCACCAACCCTGTACTGTGGAGAGAATAATAATGCGCAAGCCGTTGAAACTGACCGCCCTGGCTTTGGGGCTGTTCACCGCTGGCCAGGCCATGGCCGCAGACCTCACCGTGATCTCGTTCGGGGGCGCCAACAAGGCTGCCCAGGTCAAAGCCTTCTACGAACCCTGGGAAAAAGCGGGTAATGGCAAGATTATCGCTGGTGAATACAACGGCGAAATGGCCAAGGTCAAGGCGATGGTCGACACCAAGAGTGTGTCGTGGAACCTGGTCGAGGTTGAGTCGCCAGAGCTGGCGCGCGGTTGCGACGAGGGCATGTTCGAAGAGCTTGACCCGGCCCTGTTCGGTAACGAGTCTGATTATGTGAAGGGCGCCATCCAGCCGTGCGGCGTAGGTTTCTTCGTTTGGTCCACGGTCATGGCCTACAACGCTGACAAGCTGAAGGCCGCACCCACCAGCTGGGCGGATTTCTGGGACACCAAGAAATTCCCTGGCAAGCGCGGCCTGCGCAAGGGCGCCAAGTACACCCTGGAGTTCGCCCTGATGGCCGACGGTGTGGCACCGAAGGACGTGTATCAGGTGCTAAGCACCAAAGAGGGTGTGGACCGCGCCTTCAAGAAACTCGACGAACTCAAGCCCAGCATCCAGTGGTGGGAAGCGGGTGCACAGCCGCCACAGTTCCTGGCCTCTGGCGACGTGGTCATGAGTTCTGCCTACAACGGGCGTATTGCCGCTGTGCAGAAAGAGAGCAACCTCAAGGTGGTGTGGAACGGCGGCATCTACGACTTTGATGCATGGGCGATCCCTAAGGGTGCCAAGAACGTCGAAGAGGCGAAGAAGTTCATCGCCTACAGCGTCAAGCCTGAGCAGCAGAAGATCTACTCCGAGAACATCGCCTATGGCCCGGCCAACTCCAAGGCCGTGAGCCTGCTGTCGGACGAAGTGAAGAAAGACATGCCGACCACGCCTGAGAACATTGCCAACCAGGTGCAGATCGACGTGGCGTTCTGGGCCGACAACAGCGAACAGCTGGAGCAACGCTTCAACGCCTGGGCGGCGAAGAAGTAAACGTCCAGTGTGTGGGGCCGCAAAGCGGCCCCCATTTCAGCCTGTATTGCGGAGTTCGCCATGGCCATTGCAGTGCCCCTCAAAGAAGGCGCAGATCCAAGTCTCAAGCAGCGCCTCAAACACGCCGAGCGGGTTAACCGCTGGAAGGCGCAGGCGTTGATCGCGCCGCTGGCGCTGTTTCTTTTGCTGGTGTTTCTGGTGCCGATTGCGGCGCTGCTGTACAAGAGCGTCGGCAACCCGGAAGTGGTCGGCGGCCTGCCGCGCACGGTGGAAGTCATCAGCCAGTGGGATGGCAAGAGCCTGCCTGGCGAGGACGTTTACAAGGCGCTCAGCCAGGATTTGGCTGTGGCGCGCAAGAACCATACCCTTGGTGACCTTTCCAAACGCTTGAACATGGAACTGGCCGGCTACCGCAGCTTGTTGACCAAGACCGCCCGTGCACTGCCATTCAAGGCTGAGCCTGCCTCTTATAAAGACGCGTTGCAGGCTGTCGACGAGCGTTGGGGCGACCCGGCTTATTGGCAGGCGATACGCCGCAATACCAGTTCGGTGACTTCTTTCTACCTGCTGGCCTCGGTGGACCACCGCATCGATGACCTTGGAGAACTGGCCAAGGCCACTCCGGACCAGGCCATTTACCTGGACATCTTTGTACGTACCCTGTGGATGGGGGTGGTGATTACCACTATCTGCCTGGTACTGGCCTACCCACTGGCCTACTTGCTGGCCAACCTGCCGACCCGGCAGAGTAACCTGCTGATGATTCTGGTGCTGTTGCCATTCTGGACATCGATCCTGGTGCGGGTGGCGGCCTGGATCGTGCTACTGCAGTCGGGCGGCCTGATCAACGGCGCGCTGATGGCCATGGGCATCATTGACCAGCCGCTGGAGCTGGTGTTCAACCGCACAGGCGTTTACATCTCGATGGTGCACATCCTGCTGCCGTTCATGATCCTGCCGCTGTACAGCGTGATGAAGGGTATTTCCCCGAGCTACATGCGTGCGGCGATCTCGCTGGGCTGCCACCCGTTCGCCAGTTTCTGGCGGGTGTATTTCCCGCAGACCTACGCCGGTGTTGGCGCCGGTTGCCTGCTGGTCTTCATCCTGGCCATCGGTTACTACATCACCCCGGCGCTGCTGGGTAGCCCCAACGACCAGATGGTCAGCTACTTCGTCGCCTTCTACACCAACACCAGCATCAACTGGGGCATGGCCACCGCACTGGGCGGGCTGTTGCTGCTGGCGACCGTGCTGTTGTACCTGATCTATAGCTGGCTGGTCGGCGCCAGCCGCCTGCGCCTGAGCTGAGGAGCCTGTCATGCTGAGCCCATACATGTCGCCCGTGGAGCGGGTCTGGTACTACAGCCTGCGCATTCTCTGTGGCTTGATCCTGCTGTTCCTGATCTTGCCGGTGCTGGTGATCGTGCCGCTGTCGTTCAACAGTGGCAGCTTCCTGGTGTACCCGCTGCAGGGCTTCTCGCTGCAGTGGTATCAGGATTTCTTCGGCTCGGCCGAGTGGATGCGGGCGTTGAAGAACAGCATCATCGTTGCCCCGGCGGCCACGGTACTGGCCATGGTGTTCGGCACCTTGGCGGCCATCGGCCTGACCCGTGGCGATTTCCCCGGCAAGTCGCTGGTGATGGCGTTGGTGATCTCGCCGATGGTGGTGCCGGTAGTGATCATCGGGGTGGCCAGTTACCTGTTCTTCGCCCCTTTGGGCATGGGCAACAGCTTCATCTCGCTGATTCTTGTGCATGCGGTACTGGGTGTGCCGTTCGTCATCATTACCGTGTCGGCGACGCTGCAGGGCTTCAACTACAATCTGGTGCGCGCAGCGGCCAGCCTGGGAGCCTCGCCTTTGCTGGCTTTCCGCCGGGTGACCCTGCCGCTGATCGCGCCCGGTGTCATCTCGGGAGCGCTGTTTGCCTTCGCTACCTCGTTTGACGAGGTGGTGGTGACGCTGTTCCTCGCCGGGCCGGAGCAGGCAACCCTGCCGCGGCAGATGTTCAGCGGTATCCGCGAGAACCTGAGCCCAACCATTGCCGCAGCGGCGACCTTGCTGATTGCGTTCTCGGTGGTGTTGCTGCTCACCCTGGAATGGTTGCGTGGGCGTAGTGAGAAGTTGAGGACTCAACAGCCGGCTTGATGATGGGTTGCCTGTGCCGGCCTCTTCGCGGCTAG
>NZ_JBICMK010000054.1:0-72183 GCF_043106315.1 Pseudomonas sp. FYR_5
CGGCGGTTGGGCACAGGCCGCCGTAGGAGCGGGTTCACCCGCGAAAGGGCCGGGTCTGCTGGCCAATCTCCACCCGCCGTTCACCGTTACCGCCGCTACCGTATTCGCGGGTGAACCCGCTCCTACCACGGTGGTGGACACACATCGGGCGTTGGACACAGGCCGCCGTAGGAGCGGGTTCACCCGCGAAGAGGCCAGTACATGCAGCACATCCCGTCAGCCGAAACGATATTCCGGCAACCCTGCCAACCCCTCCTTCAGGTAATCCACCAGCCGCCGTACCTTCGGCGACAGGTGCCTCTGCTGCGGATACAGCGCCCATACCGCCGTATTCGGCGGCTGGTGCGCCTCCAGCAGCGACACCAGCGCACCGCTATTGAGGTGTTCCAGCACGTAGTAATCCGGCAACTGGCATAACCCTATCCCTTGTAACGCCGCATCCAGCACTGCCTGGCCACTGTTGCAGCGCCAGTTGCCCTGTACCCGCTGGCTGATCTCACGGCCATCCTGCTGTAGTGCCCACAAGTCCGAACTCCCCACCAGGCAATTGTGCCGCGCCAGCTCCGACAGGCTGTGCGGCCGGCCATAACGCTCAAGATAGGCCGGCGAGGCGCACAGGTACATGCGCCTCGGCGCCAGGCGGGTAGCCACCAAGCGAGAGTCGGCCAGGCGACCCAGGCGGATGGCCAGGTCCATGCCTTCATGCAGCAGGTCGAGGGTGTGGTTGCTCAGTTCCACATCCACGCGC
The DNA here is from genome assembly GCF_043106315.1 of Pseudomonas sp. FYR_5. Classification (NCBI taxonomy): domain Bacteria; kingdom Pseudomonadati; phylum Pseudomonadota; class Gammaproteobacteria; order Pseudomonadales; family Pseudomonadaceae; genus Pseudomonas; species Pseudomonas sp. FYR_5. Next base: position 749 of record NZ_JBICMK010000054.1, read on the forward strand.
AGCTGCGGGTACAGCGCCATAAATCGCGTCACCAGCGGCACGATGAAGCGCTCGCCGTAGGCCACAGCGCAGGTCATGCGCAGCAACCCCTTGGGTTCGCTGGCCAGGTCGCCCATGGCGCGCAGCGCTTCCTCACGGCCATCCTGCAAGCGCTGGCAATGCTGCAGGAAGGTCTGCCCGGCCTCGCTCAGGGTTACCCGGCGGGTACTGCGGTACAGCAAGCGCGTTTGCAGGCGTTCTTCCAGCCGGGCGATCTGCCGGCTGATGTGCGATGAGGAAACCCCCAGGCGTTCGGCGGCGGCAGTGAACTGGCCCGATTCGGCCACGGCGACGAATTCGTCGATGCCTTCCCATCGGCTGCTCATCGATTATCCCTGTATGGCAATAATGTTTTGTCTTTGGCCTGATTATTCATCAAAAGGCGCTGAATTACACTGCAAGACTGAATCGACCCACTGTCTGGAGACCTTTGATGATCAAGTCCCGTGCTGCCGTAGCCTTCGAAGCCAAGAAACCCCTGGAAATCGTCGAAGTCGACGTGGCCATGCCAAAGGCCGGTGAAGTGCTGCTGCGCGTGGTCGCCAGCGGTGTCTGCCACACCGATGCCTATACCCTGTCCGGTGCTGACCCGGAGGGTATCTTCCCATCGATCCTCGGCCACGAAGGTGGTGCAATCGTCGAAGCGGTAGGCGAGGGGGTCACCTCGGTCGCTGTAGGTGACCACGTCATCCCGCTGTACACCCCGGAATGCGGCAAGTGCAAGTTCTGCCTCTCGGGCAAGACCAACCTGTGCCAGGCCATCCGCGCCACCCAGGGCAAGGGCCTGATGCCGGACGGCACCACGCGCTTCTCGTACAAGGGCCAGGAGCTGTTCCACTACATGGGTACCTCGACCTTCTCCGAATACACCGTGCTGCCGGAAATTTCCGTGGCCAAGATCCAGAAAGAAGCACCACTGGAGAAGGTCTGCCTGCTGGGCTGCGGCGTCACCACCGGTATCGGCGCGGTGCTCAACACTGCCAAGGTCAAGCCGGGTGATACCGTGGCCATCTTCGGCCTCGGTGGCATCGGCCTGTCGGCCGTGATCGGTGCGGTCAAGGCCAAGGCCTCGCGTATCATCGCCATCGACATCAACCCGGCCAAGTTCGAAATCGCCCGCCAGCTGGGTGCCACCGATTGCGTCAACCCGAAAGACTACGATCGCCCGATCCAGGAAGTGATCGTCGACCTCACCGATGGCGGCGTGGACTTCTCCTTCGAGTGCATCGGCAACGTTCAACTGATGCGCGCCGCCCTGGAATGCTGCCACAAGGGCTGGGGTGAGTCGGTCATCATCGGTGTGGCCGGTGCCGGCCAGGAAATTTCCACGCGTCCGTTCCAGCTGGTGACCGGTCGGGTTTGGCGTGGTTCGGCGTTCGGCGGCGTGCGTGGCCGCAGCGAGCTGCCGAGCTACGTGGAAATGTCCGAGAAAGGCGAGATCCCGCTGGACACCTTCATCACCCACACGATGGGTCTGGAAGACATCAACAAGGCCTTCGACCTGATGCATGAAGGCAAGAGCATCCGTAGCGTGATCCACTTCTGAGGTTTGCCATGAGCCTGGATAACATCTCCTGCCAGAAGAGCTTCGGCGGCTGGCACAAGCGTTACCGGCATCACTCCAAGGTGCTGGGTTGCGACATGGTGTTCGCTGTGTACCTGCCGCCGCAGGCCGAGCAGGGCGAGAAGCTGCCGGTACTGTACTGGCTCAGCGGCCTCACCTGCACCGACGAGAACTTCATGCAGAAGGCCGGCGCCCAGCGTCTGGCCGCCGAGCTGGGGCTGATCATCGTTGCTCCCGACACCAGTCCGCGTGGCGAGCAGGTGCCGGGCGATCCGGACGGCGCCTGGGACTTCGGCCTGGGGGCGGGCTTCTACCTCAACGCTACCCAGCAACCCTGGGCCCAGCACTACCGCATGCATGACTATGTGGTGGAGGAGTTGCCAGCCCTGATCGAGGCACATTTCCCGGCGTCGGGCGAGCGCAGCATCAGCGGCCACTCCATGGGGGGCCATGGCGCGCTGGTGTGCGCCTTGCGCAACCCGGGGCGCTACCGCTCGGTGTCGGCATTCTCGCCGATCAGCAATCCGATGGATTGTCCGTGGGGCGAGAAGGCCTTCAGCCGCTACCTGGGTGAAGACCGTGGGCGCTGGCGTGAGTGGGATGCCAGCGTGCTGCTGGCTGAAACCCCTGCTGGCCAATGCCCGCCGTTGCTGGTGGACCAGGGCGACCGTGACGACTTCCTCGAGAAGCAACTCAAGCCTGAAGCACTGGAACAGGCGGCACGCAAAGGTGGCCATGAAATGACCCTGCGTATGCAGCCGGGCTATGACCATAGCTACTACTTCATTGCCAGCTTCATCGAGGAGCACCTACGCCATCATGCGGTGGCACTGGGGCGGGTGTAACACCCTGGTCCAAAAGCCGCCAAACCCGCTGCAAAGCAGGTAGAATCACGCCCTGACTCTTTCAGGGCGTTTTCTTATGCGTATTGGCCACGGCTACGATGTGCACCGTTTCTGCGACGGTGATTTCATTACCTTGGGCGGGGTGCGCATCCCGCACAAATACGGCCTGCTGGCCCATTCCGACGGTGACGTGCTGCTGCACGCCCTGAGCGATGCCTTGCTTGGCGCTGCGGCACTGGGCGACATCGGCAAGCACTTCCCTGACACTGACCCGCAGTTCAAGGGGGCTGACAGCCGCGCGCTGCTGCGCCATGTAGTCGGCATCGTCAAGGCCAAGGGCTGGAAGGTCGGCAACGTTGACGCCACCATCGTCGCCCAGGCACCGAAAATGGCCCCACACATCGAAACCATGCGCCAGCTGATCGCCGAAGACCTGCAGGTCGAGCTCGACCAGGTCAATGTCAAGGCCACCACCACAGAGAAGCTGGGCTTTACCGGTCGCGAGGAGGGCATTGCCGTGCATTCGGTCGCCCTGCTGCTGCCAGCATGACCGAACTGGAACTGCTGGGCCCGCGCGCATCGGGTGAATCCCTGGGTACCGCCGTCCTCAAAGCGGTTGCCGAAGACTTTCAGGTTGACGAAGTCCTGGATATCCCGCTATCGGGCCAGGGCGAGCACCTGTGGCTGTGGGTCGAGAAGCGTGATCTGAACACTGAAGAAGCTGCCCGGCGCCTCGCCCGCGCCGCTGGCGTGCCGGTGCGCAGCATCAGCTACGCCGGCCTCAAGGACCGCCAGGCGCTGACCCGCCAGTGGTTCAGCCTGCACCTGCCGGGCAAGGCCGACCCGGATCTGTCGCGAGCCGAGGATGCCAGCCTGCGTGTGCTCAAGCAGGTGCGTCACCAGCGCAAACTGCAGCGCGGGGCGCATTCGGCCAACGGTTTCACCTTGCGCCTGACGGCCTTGGCTGCCGATCACCAGGCGGTTGATGCGCGTCTGGAACAGCTCAGGCGGCAAGGTGTGCCCAACTATTTCGGCACCCAGCGCTTCGGGCACGGCGGTGGCAACGTCCATGACGCCCTCGATTGGGCCGTACGCAAGGCTTTGCCTGAACAGCGCAACGTGCGTTCGCGGCTGCTTTCGGCCGGGCGCAGCTACCTGTTCAATCAGGTGCTGGCTGCGCGTGTCGCTGACGGTAGCTGGACCCGAGCCCAGGTCGGGGACCTGCTGGCGTTCACCGACAGCCGCAGTTTCTTCCCGGCGGGTGAGGCAGAATGTGGCGACCCGCGCCTGGCGATTCTCGACCTGCATCCGACCGGCCCGATGTGGGGGGAGGGCGCTTCGCCTGCTGGCGCTGCGCCTGCCCAGCTGGAAAACGCTATCGGCTCAAGTCAGCCAGCACTTTGCCAGTGGTTGGCCCAGGCGGGCATGGATCACGAACGACGAATTCTGCGGCTCCCTATTGGCGGCCTGACGTGGCATTATCCCGAGCCTGATATCCTGCAACTGGAATTCGTCCTGCCGGCCGGATGCTTCGCCACCGTGGTGGTGCGTGAAGTCGTGGATCTGGTGTCGGCAGGGCAGACGGACAGCCCATGCGTATTCTGATTTCGAATGACGACGGTGTTACCGCACCTGGCATCGCCGCGCTGCATGCTGCGCTGGTGGATTATGCCGAGTGCGCGGTGATCGCCCCGGATCAAGACAAGAGCGGCGCCAGCAGTTCGCTGACGCTGGACCGGCCACTGCATCCGCAGACCCTGGCCAATGGCTTCATCAGCCTCAATGGCACGCCGACCGATTGCGTGCACCTGGGGCTCAATGGGCTGTTGCCGCAGACGCCGGACATGGTCGTATCGGGGATCAACCTCGGTGCCAACCTGGGCGATGACGTGCTGTATTCGGGTACGGTCGCTGCGGCGCTGGAAGGCCGCTTCCTCGGCGGTACCTCGCTGGCGTTCTCGCTGTTGTCGCGCCAGCCGGACAACCTGCCGACCGCGGCCTATATCGCCCGCCGCCTGGTCGAGGCACAGTCGCGCCTGGCGTTGCCGCCACGCACCGTACTCAACATCAATATTCCCAACTTGCCGCTGGAGCACATCCGTGGCATCCAGCTCACCCGTCTCGGTCACCGGGCGCGGGCGGCGGCGCCAACCAAGGTAGTCAACCCGCGTGGCAAGGAAGGCTACTGGATTGCCGTGGCCGGTGATGCCGAGGATGGCGGGCCGGGCACCGACTTCCACGCGGTGATGCAAGGCTACGTATCGATTACCCCGCTGCAACTCGATCGCACCTTCAATGATGCCTTCGAGCAGCTCGATGGTTGGCTGGAGGGCCTGCTCTGATGCGTGAGGACGATATGCTGCGGCGTGGCATCGGCATGACCTCTCAGCGTACCCGGGAGCGGCTGATCCAGCGCTTGTGCGAGGAGGGTGTTTCGAACCCCAAGGTGCTCGACGTGATCCGGCGTACGCCGCGCCACCTGTTCGTTGACGAGGCGCTGGCGCATCGGGCTTACGAAGACACCGCGCTGCCGATCGGCCACAACCAGACCATCTCCCAGCCGTTCATGGTTGCTCACATGAGCGAGCTGTTGCTCGAGGCCGGGCCACTGGACAAGGTGCTGGAGATTGGCACCGGCTCGGGTTACCAGACGGCGATCCTGGCCCAGCTGGTCGAGCGGGTGTTCTCGGTAGAGCGCATCAAAGTACTGCAGGATCGGGCCAAAGAGCGCCTGGTGGAACTGAACCTGCGCAACGTGGTATTCCGCTGGGGCGACGGTTGCGAGGGGTGGCCGGCACTTGCGCCGTACAATGGCATCATCGTCACCGCCGTGGCGCCGGAGGTGCCACAGGCACTGCTCGACCAGCTGGCACCCGGTGGGCGCATGGTCATCCCGGTAGGGCCGGCCGGCGAAACGCAGCAACTGATGCTGATCGTACGCGAGGAGCATGGTTTCTCCCGTCGCGTGCTGGGGGCTGTGCGTTTCGTGCCGCTGCTCAATGGTCCGCTGGCCTGAGGTCTGTTGAACTGAGCTGTGCAGGCATGAGGCGCGGTGTATTTTTGTGCCGGTGGCGAATTCTTGTCGCTTCGCCCTGTCTATCAGGCGGTGCGAAGCGCTAACGCACAGCGTGCACCGGGGTTTTGCGCTCGTCTTTCGTAGCCGTCTGCCAATACCGGCTGGCTTGGTTATAATTGCAACAATATTGCATTTCTTGTCTTCATATCGATTTTCGGCACCATGAGGGGAGCGCGGGTGGGTCACACAGTCATTCGGCAGCGCAAGGACGGCTCGGGTTTCAAGCTTCTGGTGATTGCATTGGCCATGGGCGCGCTTCTGGTGGGTTGCTCAAGCACCGGCAGCAACAGCGCGCGGGTGGTCGACCGCAACAACACCGTTCCCAAGCGTCCGGCAGTGACTTCCGGGCAATATATCGTCAAGCCAGGCGACACCCTGTTCTCCATCGCCTTCCGTTATGGTTGGGACTACAAGGAGCTGGCTGCACGCAATGGCATCCGGGCGCCTTATACCATTCGCCCGGGCCAGGCGATTCGATTCAGCAGCGGCTCCGGCAGCCGCACCACGGTGGTGTCCAGCCCGTCCTCGTCAAGCCGCACTACGGTCACGCGGCGGCCTGTGGGCACTCCTGCCACGGCGCCTGCCAGCACCCGTAAACCGGTCACGCCGGCCTCTTCGGGCAATGCGCCAGTGGTTGCCAGTGTGCCGGCTGCGGAGCGTGCCGTAGGCGGTTGGGCCTGGCCAGCCAACGGCGTGCTGATTGGAAAATTCGCTTCAAACGGTAGTTTGAATAAAGGCATTGATATCGCCGGTGATTTGGGACAGCCTGTTTTTGCTGCGTCTGATGGTGCAGTGGTCTACGCCGGAAGTGGTTTGAGGGGCTACGGCGAGCTGATCATCATCAAGCACAGCGACACCTACGTCAGTGCCTACGGTCATAACCGCAGGCTGTTGGTTCGGGAGGGGCAGCAGGTCAAGGCAGGGCAGTCGATTGCTGAAATGGGGTCTACGGGCACAGATCGGGTGAAGCTGCATTTCGAGATTCGCCGCCAGGGCAAACCCGTCGATCCGCTCCAGTTCCTGCCACGTCGTTGATCGTTGTACCCAGCCTGTTCCTGTGATGTAGAGGGGACAGGCTCAAGCGCTGCCAGGGATAAAGGTGCCGCTCGAGTCTGAGTTCGAACTCAGCAAAGGATTATAACAATGGCTCTCAGTAAAGAAGTGCCGGAGTTTGACATCGATGATGACGTCCTCCTGATGGAGACGGGTATCGTTTTGGAAACGGATGTGGTGTCAGACGAACCTGCTGTATCTTCGGTTCGGACGAGGGCCAAGTCGGGCTCTTCGCTCAAGCAACACAAGTACATCGATTACAGCCGGGCGCTCGATGCCACCCAGTTGTATCTCAACGAGATCGGTTTCTCGCCGCTGCTTTCGCCGGAAGAAGAAGTGCATTTTGCGCGCTTGTCGCAAAAGGGTGACCCTGCCGGCCGCAAGCGCATGATCGAAAGCAACCTGCGCCTGGTTGTCAAAATTGCCCGTCGTTACGTGAACCGTGGCCTGTCGTTGCTCGACCTGATCGAGGAAGGCAACCTGGGGTTGATCCGTGCGGTCGAAAAGTTCGACCCGGAGCGTGGTTTCCGTTTCTCGACCTATGCGACCTGGTGGATTCGCCAGACCATCGAACGGGCGATCATGAACCAGACCCGCACCATTCGCCTGCCGATCCACGTGGTCAAGGAACTGAACGTCTACCTGCGCGCCGCGCGCGAGCTGACCCAGAAACTCGACCACGAACCTTCACCAGAAGAAATCGCCACGCTGCTGGAGAAGCCGGTCACCGAGGTCAAGCGCATGCTGGGCCTGAATGAGCGGGTGTCGTCGGTGGATGTGTCGCTTGGCCCGGACTCGGACAAGACCCTGCTTGATACGCTGACCGACGACCGTCCGACTGATCCGTGCGAATTGCTGCAGGATGACGACCTGTCGCAGAGCATCGATCAGTGGCTGGGTGAGCTGACCGACAAGCAGCGCGAGGTGGTGGTGCGTCGCTTTGGCCTGCGTGGGCATGAAAGCAGTACCCTTGAGGATGTTGGCCTGGAGATAGGCCTGACCCGGGAACGGGTGCGGCAGATTCAGGTAGAGGGGCTCAAGCGTTTGCGCGAGATCCTTGAGAAGAATGGCCTGTCCAGTGAGTCGTTGTTCCAGTAGCGAAGGTCTGTGTCACTCAAAACGCCCCGATGACCTCGGGGCGTTTTCGTCTGTAGCGGAAAAGCTTGAGAGCGGCGGGGCGCACTTCAGGGCAGAACAGATACCCAATGTGTATTCCGCTACCCCGGTAACATTGCATGTAAGCCTTTTCTTACTCGTTTTGTAAGCTATCTATGCAAGCCTCAGTAGACCATTGTCGTTTCCTGGCTCTGTTTTTTTACAACTCATTGAAAATCATGATTTATTCGCCGCTGACCATATGTGTCGTCGGAAATACCCTGTGAGGTCTCGCGCTTGCCCGCCCGGCTCAACCCGCTAGTATTCGAACTGTGCACAGGGACATGCACAGGCTTTCAGGATGAAGGCCAAGGACATCGCAAGAAGCGATTTCATCAGGATGATGTTTGGGACAAGCAGGGACTACGGAAAAAATGTGGGCGGGTCAAACCGCCCCTTTTTTTGCACGTAGGAAAACAAAAAAGGCCCCGAAGGGCCTTTTTCGCGTCTGGGCGCTATCAGCGCTCCAGGTCGGCAATCTTGCCGGTCTTGCCATCCCATTCTTCAGCGTCCGGCAGGGCATCCTTACGCTCGGTGATATTAGGCCAGATTTCCGCCAGCTCGGCGTTCAGCTCGATGAAGTTTTCCATGCCCGAAGGCACTTCGTCTTCCGAGAAGATGGCTTGCGCTGGGCACTCCGGCTCGCACAAGGCGCAGTCGATGCACTCGTCCGGGTGGATGACCAGGAAGTTCGGGCCTTCGTAGAAGCAGTCCACCGGACAGACTTCCACGCAGTCGGTGTATTTGCATTTGATGCAGTTGTCGGTGACGACGAAGGTCATTTCTAATTCTCTCCTCAGGCGACGGCGGCGGCCCTTCCTCTCAGGGCCGCGCGGTTTACGGGCATGTGGCTGCAGGCCAGGCTAATAACCTGCAGCACCAGCAAACCGCGGCGGATTCTACCAGCTTGTAATGGGCGCCGTTATAACAGGTTCTTTAGTTGATATAGCATTTCGATAGCTTGACGCGGGGTCATGTCGTCCAGTTGCAGCTTGCCCAGCTTCTCGATGGCTGGATGTGGCAGGCTGGCGAACAGGTCGCTCTGGTGCGGTACCTGCGGCGCATCCTTGGCTTTTGCGGCCGGGGGCTGCTCGTGCGGCAGGCTGGTGGTTTCCAGGCGCCCCAGGTGTTCGCGGGCACGCTGGATGACCGCCGTGGGGACGCCGGCCAGTTGCGCCACGGCCAGGCCGTAGCTCTGGCTGGCAGGGCCGGGCAACACATGGTGCAGGAACACAATGCGTTCGTTGTGCTCGGTGGCGTTCAGGTGCACGTTGGCCACCAGCGGCTCGCTCTCCGGCAGCACGGTCAGTTCGAAGTAGTGCGTGGCGAACAGTGTGTAGGCACGCAGTTGGGCCAGGCGCTCGGCGGCGGCCCAGGCCAGCGACAGGCCGTCAAAGGTACTGGTGCCGCGGCCCACTTCGTCCATCAGCACCAGGCTGCGGTCGGTGGCGTTGTGCAGGATGTTGGCGGTTTCGCTCATCTCGACCATGAAGGTCGAGCGCCCGCCTGCCAGGTCGTCACTGGAGCCGATGCGCGTGAAGATGCGGTCGACCAGCGACAGCTCGCAACTCGCCGCAGGGACGAAGCTGCCGATGTGCGCCAGCAGCACGATCAGGGCGGTCTGGCGCATGTAGGTGGATTTACCGCCCATGTTCGGGCCGGTGATGATCAGCATGCGCGTGCTGTTGTCCAGGCCCAGGTCGTTGGCCACGAACGGTGTGGTCAGTACCTGCTCCACCACCGGGTGGCGGCCTTGCTCGATGCGCAGGCACGGTTCGTCGACAAAGCGCGGGCAGTTAAGGTCGAGGTTAAGCGCCCGCTCGGCCAGGTTGCTGAGCACATCCAGTTCGGCCAGCGCGGCTGCGCTGTCCTGTAGGGGTGCCAGGTGGCTGATCAAGGTTTCCAGCAGGGCGTCGTAGAGCATCTTTTCGCGGGCCAGGGCGCGGCTTTTGGCCGACAATGCCTTGTCCTCGAACGCCTTCAGCTCCGGGGTGATGAAGCGCTCGGCGCCTTTGAGTGTCTGGCGGCGGATGTAGTCGCCCGGGGCCTGCTCGGCCTGCTTGGTCGGCAGTTCGATGAAGTAGCCGTGTACACGGTTGTAGCCGACCTTGAGGTTGGCAAGGCCGGTACGGGCCTTTTCCCGGGCTTCCAGGTCGATCAGGAACTGGCCGGCGTTCTCGCTGATTGCCAGCAGCTCGTCCAGTTCGTTGTCATAGCCGGCCTTCAGTACACCGCCGTCGCGGATCACCGCCGGCGGGTTGTCGATGATTGCCCGCTCCAGCAGGCTGGCCAGCTCCGGATAGGTACCGGTAATCGCCGCCAGGCGCGCCAGGTGCGGCGCTTCGAGCTCGGTCATGGCGTTCTGCAACTCTGGCAACGCGCCCAGCGCATCGCGCAGGCGTGCCAGGTCGCGCGGGCGGGCATTGCGCAGGCCAATACGGGCGAGGATCCGCTCGATATCGCCAATTTCCTTCAACTGCGGCTGCAGCTTTTCGAAGCGGTAGCTGTCGAGCAGGCAGCGGATCGAGTCCTGGCGTGCTTGCAGCACCTTGAGGTCGCGCAGTGGGCGGTTCAGCCAGCGGCTCAGCAGGCGGCTGGCCATGGCGGTCTGGCAGCGGTCGATTACCGATTGCAGGGTGTTGTCGCGCCCACCGGCCAGGTTGATGTCCAGCTCCAGGTTGCGCCGGCTGGCACCATCGAGGATGACCGTATCATCCAGGCGCTCGTGGCGCAGGCTGCGCAAGTGCGGCAGGGCGGTGCGCTGGGTTTCCTTGGCGTAGGTCAGCAGGCAGCCGGCGGCACCGATGGCCAGGGTCAGCTTGTCGCAGCCGAAGCCCTTGAGGTCCTTGGTCGCGAACTGCTGGCACAGGGCCTTGCGTGCCGAGTCGCGGTCGAAGTCCCACGGTGCGCGGCGGCGGGCGCCTGGGCGTTTCTCCGCAGGCAGGTCCCGTGGCCAGTCGTCGGGGATCAACAGCTCGACCGGGTTCAGGCGCTCGAGTTCGGCCAGCAGGTTTTCCCAGCCCTTGATCTCCTGCACGCTGAAATTGCCGCTGGTGATGTCCAGTACCGCCAGGCCGAACAGGCGCTCGTCACCGAGCAGTGCGGCAATCAGGTTGTCGCGGCGCTCGTCGAGCAGTGCCTCGTCACTGACCGTGCCCGGGGTGATGATGCGCACCACCTGGCGTTCCACCGGGCCCTTGCTGGTGGCCGGGTCGCCGATCTGCTCACAGATCACCACCGACTCGCCGAGTTTGACCAGCTTGGCCAGGTAACCCTCCAGCGAATGGAACGGAATCCCGCACATGGGGATGGACTGGCCGGCCGACTGACCGCGGGCGGTCAGGGTGATATCCAGCAGTTTCGCGGCCTTTTTCGCATCTTCGTAGAAGATTTCGTAGAAGTCGCCCATGCGGTAGAACATCAGCTGGTCCGGGTGCTGGTTCTTCAGCTTCCAGTACTGCTGCATCATCGGTGTGTGTGCGGAAAGATCTGACATTCAGGGCCTTACAGGGGGGATCTGGTTGGCGATGGTAAACCCGTAATGGTACAGGCTTTTTCGTTGCGATGCAGGCGCGTGCTTTGGGGCATGCGCGCAGTCTGGCGGGCAATGGTGGAGCTGCACCGCGTAACCCTCTAGAATGCGCGCCCCTCGATGAATGCCCCTAGCCGTGACCTGCACGATGAATGTGTCCAGCCCTGTCCCTTATGTATCGCAACAGCTGATCTACCTCCTTTATGGCGAGCGCCGGATCTACCAGCTGGAGGCAAAACTCAGCATCCTTACCGCCCTGGCCCGTTGCAGGTCGGCTGAGCTGCCGGTGATCCGTGTGCTTACCGACCAGCCACAGGCTTTTGCCGGCTGGCCGGTGGAAGTGATCGCACTGGACGAGCAGACCCTGCAGGCCTGGGCCGGCTACGGCGGCTACACCCACCGGCGCAAGGCCTGTGCCATTGCCCTGGCCGGTCAGTGGGCGGACAAGACCGTGTTCATCGATACCGATACGGTATTTCTGCAGTCGCCGCAAAAGCTGTTCAGCCAGGTCGATGCCGGGCAGTTCTTGGTCGACGAGGTGGAAATGAGCTGGGCCGAGGCCTCCCGCAGCAGTTATTACCGCAGTTTCACCGAAGGACTTGCGGAGTCGGGCGAAGCACCGGCCGATGACTTGCGGCTGTGTAACAGCGGTGTCATGGGCTTTACCCGCGACAACGTAGGCACCGCCGAGCGCGCCATCTGCCGGATCGACACCTGGACGCCGTATGCCCGTGACCTGCATACGATCGAGCAGATCGCCTTTTCCTTCGAACTGGATGGCGCGCAGATCAACGAGGCGCGCGGCGTGATCAGCCATTACTTTGCGATGAAGCATTACGTGCATGCCATTCTAGAAATCTTCTTTGCCCGGCATGGCGAGCATTTTCATCCGAAGATGCCAGGTCTGGCCCTGAAGGTGCCGGCGCACCGCCCGGAGCCCTCGTGGTTGACTCGGCTCTCGGTGAAATGGAGCCTCAAGCATGTGCCCCGGGAGCTGCGTGGCATCGGCCGCAAGTTGCTCTATGGCAGTGTGATGAGTGGTGATGATTACCAGCGCGCGTGCAAGGTGGTCTGGTGGCGTTCGGCAATTGAGGACATGCGCAAGCTGGGCGGCTTCGACTGTAGCCGGGAGTGGCCTGAGGGGCTGCCGCGGTTGGGGCAGCGTGACGAACTGGCGTTCAGCGAAATCGCCCGGGCCAGCCTGAAAGTTCCTGAGCCAGAGTTCGAAGCAGGGTGATAGGGTAGAGAGCCGCCCTCAAGGAGCACCCTACATGGACCCGATCACCACGCTCGCCACCCGTCTGGGTGAACACCTGCGCCGATTCAATGCGCAGGTGACTACCGCCGAATCATGCACCGGTGGTGGCATTGCCGAAGCCATCACCCGCATACCTGGCAGCTCGGCCTGGTTCGAAGCCGGCTACGTCACCTATTCCAATGCCCAGAAAACCCGCCAGCTGGGGGTACCTGAAGCGTTGTTCGGTCAGGTGGGGGCAGTCAGCCAGGAAGTGGTCGAAGCCATGGTCCGCGGAGCTCAGGCCGCCAGTGGCGCACGCTTCGCCGTGGCGGTGAGTGGTGTGGCCGGGCCGGACGGCGGCTCGCCAGCCAAACCGGTGGGCACCGTGTGGCTGGCCTGGGGTGACGGCGACCGGGTGTTCAGCGAACGCCGGCAGTTCGACGGTGACCGCGAGGCGGTGCGCCGACAGACGGTGATCGCCGCGTTAGACGGCTTGTTACAGCTTGGTGCCGAGTAAATCGACGACAGGGGTTTGCGCGGGCGTCTGCCTGTGGAATAATACTGGCTACTTATACAGGTATTCCGGCCGTCAGGGCCAAGTCGAACACGTGAGGATTTCAATGGACGACAACAAGAAGCGCGCCTTGGCTGCGGCCCTGGGTCAGATCGAACGCCAATTTGGTAAAGGCGCGGTCATGCGCATGGGTGACCATGAGCGTCAAGGCATTCCTGCCATTTCCACCGGCTCGCTGGGCCTGGATATCGCCCTGGGTATCGGCGGTCTGCCAAAAGGCCGTATCGTCGAGATCTACGGCCCGGAATCGTCGGGTAAGACCACGCTGACGCTGTCTGTCATCGCTGAAGCGCAGAAGAACGGTGCCACCTGCGCCTTCGTCGACGCCGAGCATGCCCTTGACCCTGAGTACGCCGGCAAGCTGGGCGTCAACGTCGATGACCTGTTGGTTTCGCAGCCGGACACCGGTGAACAGGCCCTTGAAATCACCGACATGCTGGTGCGCTCCAACGCGGTCGACGTGATCATTGTCGACTCCGTGGCCGCGTTGGTGCCGAAGGCCGAGATCGAAGGCGAGATGGGTGATATGCATGTGGGCCTGCAGGCCCGCCTGATGTCCCAGGCGCTGCGCAAGATCACCGGTAACATCAAGAATGCCAACTGCCTGGTCATCTTCATCAACCAGATCCGTATGAAGATCGGTGTGATGTTCGGCAGCCCGGAAACCACGACCGGTGGTAACGCCCTGAAGTTCTATGCTTCGGTCCGTCTGGACATCCGCCGTACCGGCGCGGTCAAGGAAGGCGACGAGGTGGTCGGCAGCGAAACCCGCGTCAAGATCGTCAAGAACAAGGTCTCGCCTCCGTTCCGTCAGGCTGAGTTCCAGATTCTTTACGGCAAAGGTATCTACCGTAACGGCGAGATCATTGACCTGGGGGTATCTCAGGGCCTGGTCGAGAAGTCCGGTGCCTGGTACGCCTACCAGGGCAACAAGATCGGTCAAGGCAAAGCCAACGCTGCCAAGTACCTGGCTGAGAACCCGGCTATTGGTGCCGAGATCGAGAAGCAGATTCGTGACAAGTTGCTGAAAGCGGGCGCTGTTGCTGAAGCCGGCAAAGCTGCTGCTGCCGAAGCTGATGCCGATGACATGGCCGGCGCTGACGCCGGTTATTGATTGCGCAGTAGATAGCCGAATATGTCCGCCGTACTCGATACCCCCGTCGCCATCCGGCGGACAGCCATGGACCTGCTCGCACGACGTGAGCACGGTCGAGTCGAGCTGACGCGCAAGTTGCGTCAGCGCGGCGCTTCTGACGAGTTGATCGAGCCTGAACTCGATCGGCTCGCCGAAGAAGGGCTGCTTAGTGAAGCCCGCTACCTTGAGAGTTTCATCCGTTATCGTTCCGGCTCTGGCTATGGCCCTGCGCGTATTCGCGAAGAGCTATGTCAGCGTGGTTTGGCGCGTGCAGACATCGACCAGGCCCTGCGTGAAAGCGAGGTGAATTGGGGTGAGCGTATGCGAGACGTGTGGCAGCGCAAGTTTGCTGGGCAGCGCCCGCAAGATCCGCGCAGCCGTGCCCAGCAGACCCGGTTCCTGGCTTACCGTGGGTTTCCCATGGACATTATCGGCCGTCTGCTCAACGGGCGTGATCTCGACGATTATTGACGCTCGGTAAGTGCCCGTAGCGGATAATCTGTTTTGCCAAATTCCCCAGGCTGCCTCCATTCCATTGTAGGAGCGGGTTCACCCGCGAATACGGTGGCGGCTGCGACGGTGAATGGCCGGGGAGATTGGCTGGCAGGCCCGGCCCTTTCGCGGGTGAACCCGCTCCTGCAACGGTCTATGCCCAACCATCGACCAGGTGTTGCCCCAGCAGGTATCACGCGAGCTGTTACAGAAAAGCATCAACTCACTTTCAGCGCCTGCCTGGCCCTCTGCGTGGTATGCATCGGCTCCGGCTTGGCCCAGTTCTCCGGCAGGTTGATGAAATCCACCAACTCACGCAAGCGGCCCTGATCCCGGCCGTTGAAGGCGAATGACAGGCGGGTCAGGTGGCTGTAATTGCCAACTTCGTGCTCGGCGCTGCTATCCGCTTGCTGGTGATATTTGCCACTCAGGCGCAAATCGGCAAAACCTTCCTGAATGTCATACAGCGCCGCTTCGCTGAGCGGGTGATGCATGCGAATCACGAACTGGCTCTTCAACCAGCGGCTGGAATGGTAGTTGCTGTAGAACTGGTTGATTTCCTCAACGGCCTCGTCGGCACTGTGCACCAGGCGCACCAGTTTCAGGTCGCTGGGCAGGATGTAGCGGTTTTCTTCGAGCTGGCGGCTGATGAAGTCCAGGCAGTCGTGCCAGAAGCTTCCGCCCGGCGAATCCAGTAGCACAACCGGCACCAGTGGGCTCTTGCCGGTCTGGATCAAGGTCAGTACCTCCAGCGCTTCATCCAGGGTGCCGAAGCCGCCAGGGCACAACACCAGGCCATCGGCCTCCTTGACGAAGAACAATTTGCGGATGAAGAAAAAGTGGAACGGCAGTAGTTTGTCGGTACCGTTCACCGTCGGGTTGGCATGTTGTTCGAAGGGTAAGGTGATGTTGAAGCCCAGACTGTGCTCGCTGCCGGCCCCTTCGTGGGCAGCCGCCATGATGCCGCCGCCGGCACCGGTGATGACCATCAGGTCGGAGCGCGCCAGAGTGGCGCCCAGCTCGCGGGCCAGGGCGTACATCGGATGTTCCTGCGGGGTGCGTGCCGAGCCGAACACGGTCACTTTGCGTCGGTCCTTGTAGCGCTGCAGGGTGCGGAACGACTGGTCCAGTTCGCGCAGGGCCTGCAGGGTGATCTTGGCGCTCCAGCGGTCGCTGTCGTCATGGGCCATGCGCAGGATGGTCAGCATCATGTCGCGGTAGAGCGGCAGGTTGGGGCTGTTGGGGGCAACCAGTTGAAGTTGTGCTTCGATATTGCTCAGGTCGATATTGTTGTCGCGGAAGTGGCTGAACAGCAGTTCATTCGAATGGTAAGGCATGCGACGTCTCCTTCTGCACCAATACCTCTGACCTCAATCTAGACCCTTGCGCCCGATCGTGCCGAGGTGTTCGGCGCAGCCGCCTGTCGGCCTGCGGCCATCGGCAGCACGGGTTTGGTTAACTGGTAGAGCGAAATGTGTCGATGCAGGAGGTGGCGGTATGCATCGCTTGGTCATCGAAGTGGACCGGCAGCTCTACCAGCAGCTGGAGAACGCCGCCCAGGTGCATCACCTGAGCCTTGAAGCCGAGTGCCGCCGCAGGCTGTCGGGGCTGGAGTGCCGGTCGCGATACTTGCAGGCGCTGTTGGCGGAGATGCGCGCCGATGCCGCTGAAGGTCGCTGGCGCGCTCATGAGGACGAGAAAGCGTAGCCTTGACGCTATGCTTATTTCTTCTTGTTGCCGGCCAGGCAGCTGGCGTTGTCGAAGGCTTGGTCCATGACTGGCTGGTTGGTTTTGTAGACCGTGAAGCGGTAGACCATGACCGCGCCCTTGGACATCAGGTTGCGGAAGCCGTTGTTGCGGCACACGCTGTCGCCGAGCTGGCTACGCACTTGCTCAGGGTTGGCCTGCATGCGCTCTGCGTGGCTCTGGCGTACGCTCAGATGGTTGACCAGCGCCTTGCCTTCAACGGTATAACCCTGATCGAGGATGTCCTCGTTAATTGCGCGCGGGGTGCCGACGCTGCTCTCTTTGGCGACCTTCTGCAGCAGGGTGTTCAGGTCGTAATCCTGCTTGGATGCCGCCTGGGCTGCCAGAGGCAGGGCGAGCAGCAGGCTCAGGGCGGGGGCAATAAGGCGCAGCATGAATCTCTCCTGGTTCGATGACTGGCGCTTTGACATGCGCGGGCCGACGGCGTTCCGTGAAATTGCGCGCGGCGAGGTCCGGCACGGTAAAAAACCGATTATAAGGAGCGCTTTGCCGGCTGCACAGCAATTGCCACCTGTTCTGGTAGACTGGCAGCCTTGTTTTCTCCGAGTCATCCTTGTGCCCATTTCCAATCTGTCCAGAGGCCTGCCGGCATGAGCCATGCGGTAGCGCGTCTGCGCGCCGAACGCCTGGCCCGCAGCAACAAGCCTTTCATCGCCCGTGGCTCGCGTGCCGAGCGTTGCCCGGATTGCCGGGTCATTGCTACCCATTGCCTGTGTGCCTGGAAGCCTAGGGTGCAGGCTGACGCGGGTGTGTGCCTGCTGATGCACGACACCGAGCCGCTGAAACCCACCAACACCGGCTGGTTGATTGCCGACCTGATTGAAGACACCTGGGCCTTCGGCTGGTTGCGCACCGCGGTTGACGAGCGCCTGCTGGCCTTGCTCGATGACCCGAGCTGGCAGCCCTATATCGTTTTTCCGGGCGAGTTCGTTGCCCAGGAGCGGGTGGTCAGCGAGGTGGTGCGCGAGCCGGGCAAGCGTCCACTGTTCATCCTGCTGGATGCCACCTGGACCGAAGCGCGCAAGATGTTCCGCAAAAGCCCGTACCTGGACCGCTTCCCGGTGTTGAGCCTGCAAGCCGAGCAGATGTCGCGCTACCGCCTGCGGCGCTCCAAGCGCGATGATCATTTCTGTACGGCAGAAGTTGCGGCCATGTGCCTGGACCTTGCTGGCGACAGCCAGGCCTCGCAGGCGCTGGATGCCTATCTGGATGTGTTCAGCCTGCATTACCTGAGCGGCAAGCGGCGGCTGCCACTTGACGAGCAGGACGACACCCACCAGCGTTTGCATACCTTCCTATAGTCCAAGGGGCACAACCCCTGCTTTGGTTCATAATGACTGAGCTGGCAGCCAGGGTGGGCGAGACGGCAGGGCGATTGGCTTGATCACCCTTGAACGTGCTCGGCATCCTTGGCGCCGTTTCCCGCCGGGCGCTTCCCTTCCTCTCGAGTGCCTGGCACAGAACAGGATCCTTAGATCGATGGCCACATACGAAATCCTGATTGCCGATGACCACCCACTGTTCCGTGGCGCCCTGCGCCAGGCCGTTACCCTCGGGCTTGGCTCCGATGTGCGTCTGGTCGAAGTTGCGAGCATTGCCGAACTGGAAACCCGCCTGAGCGAAAAAGCCGACTGGGACCTGGTGCTGCTGGACTTGAACATGCCGGGTGCCTACGGTTTTTCCGGTCTGGTGCTGCTACGCGGGCAGTACCCGCAGATCCCCGTGGTGATGGTTTCGGCACAGGAAGAGGCCGCCGTGGTGGTCAAGTCCCGCGAGTTCGGCGCCAGTGGTTTCATTCCCAAGTCCAGCACCCTGGAAGTGATCCAGGATGCGGTGCGCAAGGTGCTTGACGGTGAGGTCTGGTGGCCGCCGCAGGCGTTCGAAAAGGTCGATGTTTCGGCCGAGGCCAAGGCCGCCAGCGAAGGCTTGGCCAGCCTCACGCCGCAGCAGTTCCGCGTACTGACCATGGTTTGTGAAGGCTTGCTGAACAAGCAGATCGCCTATGAGCTGAGCGTGTCGGAAGCGACCATCAAGGCCCACGTTACCGCGATCTTCCGCAAGCTGGGTGTGCGTACCCGGACCCAGGCTGCGTTGCTGCTGCAACAACTGGAATCGGTTGCCAGCAACTGAGTGCGCGTGGCTTCACGCTTTTTTGACCCGAGCCGGTCTAGTCTGCTGGCCTTTCTGCTGTGAAGTGACTTACATGACCTCGCCATTCAAGGGCCAGACCGGCCTCAAACGCATCTTGAACGCCGCTGGCTACTCGCTGGACGGCCTGCGAGCCGCCTTCAAGGGCGAGGCCGCATTCCGCCAGCTGGTGCTGCTCAATGTGCTGCTGATCCCGATCGCCTTGTGGTTGCCGGTCAGCCGCGCCGAACGGGCAATCATGATTGTGGTTTGCCTGCTGGGGCTGATCGTCGAGCTGTTCAACTCGGCGGTGGAGGCGGCCATCGATCGCATTTCGCTGGAGCGCCACCCTCTGTCGAAAAACGCCAAGGACATGGGCAGCGCCGCACAGCTGGTGGCACTGACCATGGTGGCGTTGGTGTGGGGGGTGATCCTGCTTTAAGCGATCGGCGGCAGCACGATTTCGTCGCTGCGGGTAAAGCCCGCAGTGAAGTTGCGGCATAGCTCGAGAAACTCACGCATGGCCGAGGTCTGGTACTTTTGTTTGTGCCAGATGAAGTAGAACTGGCGCAGCAGGTCCAGTTCCGGGGTTTCCACAGGTACCAGGCTGCCACGGCGGAAGGCGTCACGCAGGGCCAGACGTGAAATGCAACCGATGCCCAGGCCCGACTCCACCGCCCGCTTGATCGCTTCGGTGTGCTCCAGCTCCAGGCGAATATTCAGGTTGGCGCGGTGATGGCGCATGGCCTGGTCGAAGGTCAGGCGCGTGCCTGAGCCTTGTTCGCGCAGGATCCATGCCTCTTGCGAAAGGCTTTCGATATCGGCGCGGCCCAGTTTCGCCAGTGGGTGCTGTGGCGCACAGAACACCACCAGTTCGTCCTCGACCCACGGCTGAACCTCCAGGTCGGGGTGATTGCAGTCGCCTTCGATTAGACCCAGATCAATTTCGTAGTGCGCGACCTGTTGCACGATATGCGCAGTATTTTGAACATGCAGTTTTACCTGGCTTTCCGGGTGTGTCTGCATGTAGTTGCCGATCAGCAGGGTGGCCAGGTAGTTGCCGATGGTCAGTGTGGCGCCGACCGCCAGCGAGCCGAAACCGGATTTGCCGTTGAGCAAGTCTTCGATTTCCTTGGCCTGGTCAAGCAGGGCTACTGCTTGTGGCAGCAGTTGATGGCCCAAGGCATTGAGGGCCAGGCGTTTGCCGGCACGGTCGAACAGCTGGCAGCTCGATTGGCGCTCCAGCTCGGTGATAGAGGTGCTGGCAGCCGACTGCGACAGCGCCAACAGGCTGGCGGCCCGAGAGACGCTTTGGTGCTGGGCGACAGCAACGAAGACTTGCATTTGACGGAGTGTGAATCGCATATCGATATAACCGATAACACATATCTTGATAATCCAGTTAACAGATATTGTCGCTGCCCCTAAACTATTGCGCAACTGTGCGCTTTGCGCGCGCGTTTTTCTTCAGGAGCCCCATCGATGAGCAACATGAACCACGAACGTGTCCTCAGTGTGCACCACTGGAACGACACCCTGTTCAGCTTCAAGTGCACCCGCGACCCGGGCCTGCGCTTCGAGAACGGTCAGTTCGTGATGATCGGCCTGCAGCAGGACAACGGCCGTCCGCTCATGCGTGCCTACTCCATCGCTTCGCCGAACTGGGAAGAGCACCTTGAATTCTTCAGCATCAAGGTACCGGACGGCCCGCTGACCTCGCAGCTGCAACACCTGAAGGAAGGCGATGAGATCATCATCAGCAAGAAGCCTACCGGTACCCTGGTACTCGACGACCTGAACCCTGGCAAGCACCTGTACCTGCTGAGCACCGGTACTGGCCTGGCGCCGTTCATGAGCGTCATCCAGGATCCGGAAACCTACGAGCGCTTTGAAAAAGTGATCCTGGTCCATGGCGTGCGCTACGTGAACGAAGTCGCCTACCGCGAGTTCATCACCGAGCACCTGCCGCAGAACGAGTTCTTCGGTGAGTCGGTTCGCGACAAGCTGATCTACTACCCGACCGTGACCCGTGAGCCGTTCGAAAATCAGGGCCGTCTGACCGACCTGATGCGCAGCGGCAAGCTGTTCAGCGACATCGGCCTGCCGCCGATCAACCCGCAAGACGACCGCGCGATGATCTGTGGCAGCCCGAGCATGCTCGACGAGACCAGCGAAGTGCTGGACAGCTTCGGCCTGAAGATCTCCCCGCGCATGCGCGAGCCGGGTGACTACCTGATCGAGCGTGCCTTCGTCGAGAAGTAAGGCGCAGATTGGTTCAGGAAGGCGACTCTCGGGTCGCCTTTCTTATGCCTGGGATTTGTGCATTGCCTGTTCTGGCCCTTTCGCGGGTAAACCCGCTCCTACGGGGGGCGTGCAATTCTCGAGACGTGCGCTGCACCTGTAGGAGCGGGCTTGCCCGCGAAAGGGCCGGTGCAGGCGATCCCCGGTCTATTCGACCCGCGTCTCGCCGCTGTACACCAGAACTTCCCGGCACCGCTTGCACAGGTATCGCCGCCCCTGGTGCACCAGCTTGTGCCGCTGCGCGGTAAACGGGAAGTCGCTTTTCGGGCATGGGCAGCGGTAGATGTAGCGGGTCACTGCGCGCCGTTGCACGTCATAGTTGTGGCAACGATTGGGCGGCAGCTCATACACCCCGCGCATGATCAACTGCCACTCTTCACCGTGGGCCTGGATGCGGTCGCCAAACAGTTGGTGGGCAACCAGGTGCGCCACTTCATGGGCCACGGTCTGGCGCAGGAAGTCTTCCTGGTTTTCGCGGTAGAGCTGCAGGTTGAAGCGCAGCAGATTCTCGTGCAGGTGGGCGACGCCGGCTTTTTGCCCGCGCAGTTTGAAGCTGACTTCGGGGCGCGGAAAGCGGCGTTTGAAAAAGGCTTCGGCTTGCTGGTAGCAGGTTTCGACGCGTTGTTTGAGCTGCTCGGGCATGGCGGGGCGGTTCTCCTAGCCAGGCATTATGCCGCAAGCGCAGGTGGCTTGCCGAGTCACCGGTCAGCGCACAGCCAGAAGCCGCCTTGCGGCGGCCCCTGGTTGATGCCCCAGTGTTGGTTCAGTCTGTTCTAGTTGGTGTAGACGGGCCCCACGCCCAGTCCCCAGATAATGACGGTAGCCGCCATGATTGCCACCAGTACCACCAAGCCTACTGCCAGCACTGAGCTGGAGAACAGGAAGCCTTCATCCGATGGTATGTTCATGAACGTCGGCAAGCCGACATACAGCAGGTATACCGTGTAGCAGATGGCAGCTGTGCCGATCAGCATGCCCAGCCACAGGTGCGGGTAAAGCGCCGCCAGGCCGCCGATAAACAAGGGTGTGGCGGTGTAGGTGGCAAAGGCGATGCATTGCGCCATGGACGGGTTGGCATCGTAGGTGCGGGCCATCCAGTGGATGAAAGCGCCCATTACCGCCACCCCAGCGAGCATGGCCAGGTATGACATGATGCTCATCCAGACAGCGCTTTCCATGGTCAGCATCACTGCCGGCCGGTCACCGATCACCCAGCCCACCTGGGTTGTGCCGATAAACGCCGAAACGGCAGGAATCGCCGCGAGGATCAGGGTGTGCGTCAGGTACATGTGGCTGATGGTTTCTTCTTCGCCACGAATTTCCCGCCATTCCTGATCGGGATGGGTAAACAGCCCCACAACGTGATGAATCATGCCGATCACTCCTCTCAATGTTGCCAAACGCCCCCCATATGGAGCGCAAGCGGCCCGAGGCCCTAACACCGATGCAAGCGGTAATGTGGCCTTATGTGGCAGTATAGGAAGCCGTTACCCACATAAACCGCGCTTTTTAGAGCAAATTGCGCTGTAAGCGGTGCTGTTGATTACATTGAAGTCTTTATCGGAATGCCTACAGCGATGCTGCGTTTGTGCGTAAAATAGCCGGCTTTTGTCACACCTCGCGGATCCAAGCGCTATGGGCACCCTCTCGGTCAACCAGAACAAACTGCAAAAACGCCTGCGTCGTCTCGCTGGCGAAGCCATCACCGACTACAACATGATCGAGGATGGCGACAAGGTCATGGTCTGCCTGTCCGGCGGCAAGGACAGCTACACCATGCTCGACGTTCTGTTGCACCTGCAGAAGGTGGCACCGATCACGTTCCAGATCGTGGCGGTGAACATGGACCAGAAACAGCCGGGCTTCCCTGAGCACGTATTGCCGGCCTACCTCAAGGAACTGGGTGTCGAGTACCACATCGTCGAGAAGGATACCTACTCGGTGGTAAAGGAGCTGGTACCCGAAGGCAAGACCACTTGCTCGCTGTGTTCTCGTCTGCGCCGCGGTACCCTGTACACCTTTGCCGACGAAATTGGCGCTACCAAGATGGCGCTGGGGCATCACCGCGACGACATCGTCGAAACCTTCTTCCTCAACATGTTCTTCAACGGCGCGCTCAAGGGCATGCCGCCGAAGCTGCGCGCCGACGACGGCCGCAACGTGGTGATCCGCCCGCTGGCCTACTGCAGCGAGAAGGACATCCAGGCCTACTCGGACATGAAGGAATTCCCGATCATCCCGTGCAACCTGTGCGGCTCGCAGGAAAACCTGCAGCGCCAGGTGGTCAAGGACATGCTGGTGGAGTGGGAACGCAAGCACCCGGGCCGTACCGAGAGCATCTTCCGTGCCCTGCAGAACGTGGCTCCGTCGCAGTTGGCCGACCGGAACCTGTTTGACTTCACCAGCCTGAAGATCGACGAAAACGCTACCCCGCGTTTCCTCGACGTGCTGAACATCTGAGCCCATGCGCGATTACCAGTGGTTGCATGAGTACTGCCTTAACCGCTTTGGCTCGGCCCAGGCGCTGGAGGCTTTCCTGCCGCAGCCGCGCACGCCGGCGCAACTGCGCGACATCAGTGACGACCGCTACCTGTCGACGCTGGCCCTGCGGGTGTTTCGCGCCGGGCTCAAGCACAGCCTGGTGGACGCCAAGTGGCCGGCGTTCGAGCAGGTGTTCTTCGGCTTCGATCCGGAGAAAGTGGTGTTGATGGGTGCCGAGCATCTGGAGCGGCTAATGCACGACGAGCGCATCATTCGCCACCTGGGCAAGCTCAAGAGCGTGCCGCGCAATGCGCAAATGGTGCTGGATATCGCCAAGGCGCATGGCAGTTTTGGGGCATTTATCGCCGACTGGCCAGTGACCGACATTGTCGGCTTGTGGAAGTACCTGGCCAAGCACGGCAACCAGTTGGGCGGGTTGTCGGCGCCACGGTTCTTGCGCATGGTCGGCAAGGACACCTTCATCCCGACCGATGACATGGCAGCGGCGTTGATTGCACAGAAGGTGATCGACAAGCAGCCAACCAGCCAGCGCGACCTGGCTCTGGTGCAGCAGGCGTTCAACCAGTGGCATGCAGAGAGCGGGCGGCCGCTGTGCCAGTTGTCGGTGATGCTGGCGCACACCGTCAACCATTGAGCCTTGTGTTGCTCCCATTCGCGGGCACGCCCGCTCCCACAGGAATCGCACCGCACTTAAGGCCTGTGCAGTACCTGTGGGAGCGGGCGTGCCCGCAAAAAATCTAACTGCCTTCGCCTGCCATGCGCCGCTCATGCTGGAACTTCCAGCGCACGTACAGTAGCCCGGCAATGAACAGCCCCAGGCTCACCAGCACTTCAAGCCAGCCGAATACCGCCCGGGCCGGGTCGAACGCCGCCAGCACGCCCTTGATGAAATAGATATTCACCACGAAGCAGGTCCAGGCATGCGCCCGGGCGCTGCCTTTCAGCATGCCTGGCAGCAGCAACAGCAACGGCACCAATTCGATCGCCAGGATCACCTCGACCCGGGCCCCGTGCAGGTTGGCGAACCACAGGTTGTTCACCACCAGCAGGGCGATCAGGCCGAAGAAGCATGCCAGGCTGAATGCCCGCGTCAGGCGCAGGCGTGGTACCAGCCATTGCAGCGGTGGCAATACCTTGGGCTTTCTAGCCACGCGCCGCCTCCAGGGCCTTGGCCGTGGTCGCCAGGCGTTGGCCCAGGGCGCGGCACAGGGTGATTTCGTGGGAGTCGAGTTCGCGCTTGCCATCGGCACCTGCGTGGTGGCTGGCGCCATAAGGCGTGCCGCCGCCGCGGGTCTCGAGCAGTGCCGACTCGCTGTAGGGCAGGCCCATCACCAACATGCCGTGGTGCATCAGTGGCAGCATCATCGACAGCAAAGTCGTTTCCTGGCCGCCGTGCAGGCTGGCGGTGGAGGTGAACACGCCAGCCGGTTTGCCGACCAGCTCACCGCCTAGCCAAAGGCTGCTGGTGCCATCCAGGAAGTACTTGAGTGGCGCTGCCATGTTGCCGAACCGGGTCGGGCTGCCCAGTACCAGGCCTGCGCAGTGGCGCAGGTCATCAAGGGTGGCGTACAGCGCGCCACTGGCCGGAATATCCGGGGCCACCGCTTCGCATTCGGTGGAAATCGCGGGCACCGTGCGCAGGCGCGCCTCCATGCCGGCCAGCTCGATACCGCGGGCGATGTGCCGGGCCATTTCGCTGGTCGCTCCATGGCGGCTGTAATACAGCACCAGGATGTAGGGCGCGCTCACGGCAGGATCTCCAGCACTTTTTCTGGCGGACGACCGACCACGGCCTTGTCACCGGCAACCAGGATCGGCCGCTCGATCAGTTTGGGGTGCTGGGCCATGGCCTCGATCAGTTGCGCGTCGGTCAGTGCCGGGTCGGCCAGGTTCAGTGTTTTATATTCGTCCTCGCCGCTGCGCAGCAATTGGCGCGGGGCGATGCCCAGCTTGCCGAGCAAGGCCTTGAGGGTGGCAGCGTCGGGCGGGGTTTCCAGGTAGCGCACGATGGTCGGGGCCAGGCCGCGGGCTTCGAGCAGTTCAAGGGCGCCGCGGGATTTCGAGCAGCGCGGGTTATGATAGAGCGTGAGGTCAGTCATGTCGGGTCGCATCCAGCTGGGTGTGGCGGCTATTCTAACCGCAGCGACTGACCAATTTGCTTTAAAACTCGAGAAGGATTGACCCATGGCAAGGCGTTTGGCAGCAGTACTGGCCATCACCGCGAGCCTGTTGCTCGGTGGTTGCGGTGCCGATTATGGCGTGGACCAACACGGTAATACGGTTAAGGCCGAACAGATCGAAGGGCACTGGCTGGTGCTCAACTACTGGGCTGAGTGGTGCGGGCCGTGCCGTACCGAAATCCCGGAACTGAACGCAGCGGCCAAGCAGTGGGCGGCTGATGGCGTCAAGGTGGTGGGGGTGAACTTCGATGGCCTGCAGGGGCAGGACCTGAAGCAGGCTGCCGAAACCCTGGGCATCGGTTTCACCGTGCTGGCCCAGGACCCGGCCGAGCGCTATGACCTGCCGCGTAGCGAGGCCTTGCCGGTGACCTACATCATCGACGACAAGGGCAAGGTGCGTGAGCAGTTGATGGGCGAGCAGACCCTGGAAGGGTTGCAGGCAAAGATCAAGGCCCTGAAAGGCGCCTGATGCATTCGGGGCCGTTCTGCAGCCCTTCGCGGGCACGCCCGCTCCCACAGGGGGACGCGATAAACTGTGGGAGCGGGCGCGCCCGCGAAGGGCCGCAAAGCGGCCCCGGCAATCCTCAGCCTTCCTCGGGCCAGAAGCGCAGCGGCTTGCCTTCGGCCGGCCAGAAGCGTATCTGCTCCACCGGTGACACATCCCAACGCTCTACCGTTTCCAGCGCCTGCAGGAAGCGCTTTTCCTGTTCCATCAGCGCGGGTGCGCACAGCTTGCGGGTCTTGCCGACCTTGCCGAAGCTGAGGTGCTCGCCATCGAGCGTGTAAGGCGCAAACCAGTGGTTGCAGCCGCCGTTGCCATAGGCACGGCCGTCGCTGGCCAGTGTCAGGGTCAGGTGGCTGTAGTCGATCAGTGGTCGTTCGCCAATCCACTCCAGCACGTAGCTGCGCTCCTGCTGCAGCTTGGAAGGTTCTGTGGCGCAGCCGAGCAGGCCGGTTGCAATCAGCACGCCGGTCAGCAGATTCTTCACTCGGCGCTCTCCTGGCAACGTGGGCACAGGTGTTTTTCGCCACGGCTGGCCCAGCCCAGCTCTGCGATACGGGCACTGGCAGCCGGTTGACGAGCTGCCTTGCCGAGCTTGGCGTCTACCGCGAACTCGAAGCCCAGCACCGCATCGCAGCGATCGCATTCGACCTGCCAGGTGAGGATTTCCAGCTCGTTGAACACCGGGCCGCTCGCCACGGCAACCCACTGGCCGCGTGGGTTGATCAGGTGGCGCACGCTTTCCACGGTCAGGCGCATGGACAAATCCTTGCTGCCCTTGAGCGTGACCAGCAGGCTGTCGCCTTTGTGCATCGAGCCGCCGTTGCCGGTGACCTGATAGCGGCCTGGCACCAACGCACGGCACTCGATCAGGGTGTGTTGCGGGTTGAAAAGGGTGTAGCGAAAATCGTGTTCGACCATGGGTCCTCCAGAAATGCCGCGTATCCTAGCACTAACCCATTACCAGATTCTGTGGATTGCCTGCCGCCCAGCGGTTGATGTTGTCCAGTGTGGTCGCGGCAATGGCATCCAGCGCCTCGCGGGTGAGGAAAGCCTGGTGGGCGGTGATGATCACGTTGGGGAAGGTCAGCAGCCGAGCTAGCACATCGTCTTGCAAGGGCAGGTCGGAGCGGTCCTCGAAGAACAGTTGGGCTTCTTCTTCGTAGACGTCCAGGCCCAGGTAGCCAAGCTGGCCGCTCTTCAGTGCGTCGATCAGCGCAGGGGTGTCGACCAGCGCACCGCGACCGGTGTTGATCAGCATGGCGCCGGGCTGCAACTGGGCCAGGCTTTGCGCATTGATCAGGTGGCGAGTGTGCTCGGTCAGTGGGCAGTGCAGGCTGATGATGCGGGCTTCGCGCAATAGCTCGGGCAGGGGCATGTAGCGGGCGCCAAGGGCCAGCAGCTCTGGGTTGGGGTAGGGGTCGTACGCCAGCAGCTTGCAGCCGAAACCGGCCATGATGCGGGCAAAGGCGGCACCGATCTGGCCGGTACCGACCACCCCGACGGTTTTGCCGTGCAGATCGAAACCGGTCAGCCCGTGCAAGGTGAAGTCGCCTTCGCGAGTGCGGTTGTAGGCCCGATGCAGACGCCGGTTGAGTGCCAGGATGAGCGCCACGGCATGCTCGGCAACGGCGTGTGGCGAGTAGGCCGGCACACGCACCACGGCCAGGCCCAAGCGCTGGGCGGCGGCCAGGTCGACGTGGTTGTAGCCGGCCGAGCGCAGCGCGATCAACCGCGTGCCAGCTGCGGCCAGGCGCTGCAGCACCGGTTCGCCGAGCTCATCATTGATGAAGGCGCAGACCACCTCAAAGCCATCTGCCAGGGCGGCGGTGTCGAGGGTCAGGCGGGCGGGCTGGAAATGCAGCTCCAGGGTGGTGCCGCGGGCAGCCTCGGTGAAGCTTTCCTGGTCGTAGTGCTGGCTGCTGAACAACAGGGCGCGCATGGTGGAACTCCTTTGCAATGCATGTTTTGGGTGGGGCGCTGCCTGTCAAGGCATACCCAGCGAGGCCCAGATCCACTCAAGCGCTCAATCTGGCCTGTGCCGCCAGCCGGCTGATCGCGCTGTCCAGTTCATCCAGGGCCTGCTGCGCCTGCGGATTGTCCTGCTTCAGCAAGGTTTCGCTGCGTTGGCACGCTGCCCTTAATTGCGGCACGCCGCAATAGCGTGAGGCACCGTTCAGACGGTGTACTTGCTCGATCAGGCCATTGCGGTCATCGGCTGCGCGGGCGGCGCGTATGGCTTCACGGTCCGTATCCAGCGACGCCAGCAGCATGCTCAGCATGTCAGCCGCCAGATCTGCCTTGCCAGCGGCCAGGCGCAGGCCCTCTTCGGGGTCGAGTACCTTCAGTTCGTCGCCGTTGGTCAGCAACTCGGCCTGCGCCTGCTGCGGTGTGCCCAGGCTCAGGCCGGTCCACTTCATCACCACCTGGGCCAGTTGCCGTTCGCTGATCGGTTTGGTCAGGTAGTCGTCCATGCCGCTGTGCAATAACGCACGTTTTTCGTTGGCCATGGCATGGGCCGTGAGGGCGACGATCGGCAGCGGATTGCCGCTTTGGGTGTTCTCCCACAGGCGGATCTGTTCAGTACAGGCGCGGCCGTCCATGCCGGGCATCTGCACATCCATCAGCACCAGGTCGAACAGCTCGCCCTGCACGGCCTGTACCGCCGCATGGCCATTGTTGACGGCCAGTACCTCGGCACCCAAGTCTTCGAGCAGGGTTTTCACCAGCAGCAGGTTGGCGGCATTGTCGTCGACGCAGAGTATTTTCGGTCGGCGCTGGCCATTGGGGTTATTTGCATCGGCCAGCGGTCGACGTGGTTGCACCAGTTCCAGCAAGAGACGCCGCAGCTTGCGGGTGCAGGTCGGCTTGGACAGCAATTGGCCATGGCCGTTAGGCAGGTATGGGTGGTAAAGCGCCTGCTCGGTGGTCGGGCACAGCACCACGCACTGGCAGTGGTAACGCTCGAGCTGCTGGTGATAATGGCCCAGTTGCTCGGGCGACAGGTTGCCCAGGTTGGCCCCGAGCACCGCGAACTCGAACGGCAGGCCGGCCTGGCTGGCGGCCTGCACCCCCTGCAGCAACTGGTCATAGGAGCCGAAAAGGCTCACGCTGAGGCCGCAGTCTTGCAACTGGTGCTCCAACGCCTGGCGTGCCAGTTCGTGGCCATCGACAATGGCGGCACGGCGGCCCAGCAATGGCTGCGGTGGCAGTTCTTCAGCATCGTCATGCGCCTTGGGCAGGTTGAGGCTGATCCAGAACTGCGAACCTTCGCCAGGGGTACTGTCGACGCCGATCTCGCCGCCCATCTGTTCGATCAGGCGCTTGGAAATCACCAGCCCTAGACCGGTGCCGCCGGGCTGGCGGGCCAGTGAGTTGTCAGCCTGGCTGAAGGCCTGGAACAGTGTGCGCACATCCTGTGGTGACAGGCCGATGCCGGTGTCCTGCACGCTGATGCGCAACTGCGCGCAGTCTTCGTGCTCGTCTTCCAGCATGGCGCGCACGACGATGGTGCCTTCGCGGGTGAACTTGATGGCATTGCTGACCAGGTTGGTGAGGATCTGCTTGAGCCGCAACGGGTCGCCAACCAGCGAAGCAGGCGTGTCGCGGTAGATCAGGCTCAGCAATTCCAGCTGCTTGGCGTGGGCGGCCGGAGCGAGGATGGTCAGGGTGTCCTGGATCAGGTCACGCAGGTTGAACGGTATGCTGTCGAGCACCAGCTTGCCGGCTTCGATCTTGGAGAAATCGAGGATCTCGTTGATGATTCCCAGCAAGTTGTCAGCAGACTTCTCGATGGTGTTCAGGTAGTCGAGCTGGCGGGGTGTCATCTCGCTTTTTTGCAGCAGGTGGGTAAAACCGAGGATGCCGTTGAGCGGGGTGCGGATTTCGTGGCTCATGTTGGCCAGGAACTCCGACTTGATGCGGCTGGCCTCAAGTGCCTCTTTGCGCGCCATGTCCAGCTCGATGTTCTGGATTTCGATGGTTTCCAGGTTCTGGCGCACGTCTTCGGTGGCCTGGTCGATGCTGTGCTGCAGTTCTTCGTGGGCGTTTTGCAGGGTTTCGGCCATGCGGTTGATGCCGTGGGCCAGTTCGTCCAGCTCATGGCTGCCCAGGGTCGGCAGGCGTTCCTCGAGGTGCCCGTCCTTGAGCTGGTTGACCGCGTGCTTGATGCGCTCGATAGGGTCGTTGATGGTGCGGCTCATGCGCAGCGCCAGCAGGCCACTGAGTGCCAGGCAAGCGAGGATCAGCAACAGGCTGGTGAACAGGTTGCGGTAGCCGCGCAGCAGCGTGCCGTCGTGCGACAACTCGATCTCTACCCAGCCCAGCAGGCGATCGGCTTCGGCGGGCACGGCGTCGGTGGCCAGGTCACGGTGGTGGCCGAACACTGGCATCAGGTAGCGGGTGGCGTCGTTGCCACTGCGCTGCAGGAGTTGGGTGCCGGTACCGCCGCTGGGCGGCAGGTTGAGCATGCTCGGGCCTGCGTGGGCCAGGCGCGTGCGGTCTGGGGCCAGGAACGCAACTGCGCGCACATCGGCCTGCTCCAGGGTTTGTGCGGCAATTCTCTCCAGTTGCGCAGGCGCGAGCCGGGCCATGGCGGGTGCGGCCAGTGGCGCCAGTTGTTCGGCGATCATTTTGCCGCGCTGCAACAGCTGGGTGCGCAGGTCGTTCTGTTGCAGCCAGGTGAAATAGCTACCCAGCACCAGGGCCATCAAGCCGGCCGGCAGCAGTGCCAGCAGCAAGACCCGACTGCGGATTCCCAAACGATCGAGCACAATCGCCTCCTCTGATGTGCCTGGATGCCGTCAAGTGGTAACGGCCAAGCCGCGAAGTTACTCCGCCTGCGGCACCATTGCATCTCTTTAGTATGTGTCATGCGCTGTTGCCGGGGTATTGGTCGCAACGCGGTTGCCTGGCAGGTGGCGAATGCTCAATAATCGCTCAATTGAGAATTAATGGCAGTTGCCAATGAATCCTGTAGCTATTTACAACTCCAATATCCTTGCCATCGAGGACGACCCGGTTCTTGGTGCCTATCTGCAAGAGGAATTGCAGCGCGGGGGCTTCCAGGTCACCTGGTGCCGCAATGGCCTGGAGGGCCTGGAAACGGCTGGCCGCCAGGCTTTCGATGTTGTGCTCATGGACATCCTGCTGCCCGGGCTTGATGGGCTGGACGCCTTGGCGCAGTTGCGCAGGCGCAGCGCCACGCCGGTAATCCTGATGTCGGCGCTGGGAGCCGAGGCCGACCGTATCAGCGGCTTTCAGCGCGGTGCTGACGATTACCTGCCCAAGCCATTCAGCATGGCCGAGTTGCAGGTGCGCATCGAGGCGATTCTGCGCCGCGTGGCCCTGGAGCGGCGGCATCAAGGCCCGCTGGAGCAAGCCAACTGCGGCGAGCTGCAGTTCGACGAGGGGTTGTGTGACGTGTGCCTGGATAATCGCCTGGCAGGTCTGACCCCCAGCGAATACCGCGTGCTGGACATCCTCAACCGCAACCTCGACGAGGTCCTCAGCAAGCCGTTCCTGTACCAGCAGGTGTTGCAGCGCGGCTATTCACGGCACGACCGCAGCCTGGACATGCACGTCAGCCAGATCCGCCGCAAGCTCAAGGGCATCGGTTATCACGAACGGCAGATCCGCACCGTGTGGGGCAAGGGTTACGTGCTCAGTGCCGGCGAGGCAGAGTGAACCATGCTCGACCGCCATTCGCTGTTCTGGAAGCTGGCCATCTTGCTGGTGGGCTTCTGCCTGCTGATGATCGGCCTCAGCTATACCTGGGGCCGGCATATGGAAACCCAGAACGCCTTCCTCTCGCAGCCGGCACGGCAGACGTTGCTGGGCTATGCCGCCGAAGCTGAAAAGGCCTGGCGCAGCGGCGGTCGGGCAGGGCTGGACCAATGGGTGGCGGCCATGCATCAGCGCGAACGGGGCTGGGTTGGCGTGCTCGACATCAACCTGCGGCCGCTCGACAACGCCACACTCAACCCGCAGATCATGCAGCGTCTGACGCGCCTGCGCGGTGTCGATTGGCCCATGAGTCGGCGCAGCGTCGACCAGCCGTGGGTGCGCATACCGTTCCCGGGGGCGCCGGAGCAGGGCATGCTGGTGATCGAGCTGCCGCAGCGCTTCAATCCGGGCCAGCACCGCGTGCTGTGGCGCATCGTCACCAATGGCATTATCCCGGGGCTGTTCACCTTGCTGTTGTGTGTAGGCCTGTACCGCATGTTGATCGTGCCGCTCAATCAACTTCGCGAGCAGGCCAATGCCTGGCGGGCCGATCAGCTGTCGGCCCGCCTGGACTCGCGCACCATCGCCCGGCATGACGAGTTGGGCGAACTGGCGCGTGCCTTTGACCAGATGGCCGAGCGGCTGCAAGGCACGGTGGCTATGCAGCAGCAGTTGCTGCGCGACCTGTCCCACGAAATGCGTACGCCGCTGAGCCGGCTGCGGGTGGCCTGCGATGGTGAAACCGACCTGCAGCGTCTGCGTGATCGCCTGATCCGTGAAGTGGACTGCATGCAGCAACTGGTCGAAGACACCCTGCAACTGGCCTGGCAGGACGCCGAGCGTGCGCCGATGAACCTGGAGCCGATCGAGGTCCACGCCTTGTGGGAGTTGCTGGCCGAAAATGCCAGCTACGAGAGCGGCTGGTCGCCTGCGCAATTGCGCTGCGAAGTGCCGGCCGACTGCTGGGTGCAGGGCAACCTCAACCACCTGGCTCAGGCGCTGGAGAACATGTTGCGCAATGCCATTCGTCACTCGCCGGCCGAGGGGGTGGTGCGGCTGGGAGGCCAGCGCGAAGGCGGTTATTGGTGGCTATGGTTGGAGGATGAAGGTGGCGGTGTGGCTGAAGAGGACCTGGAGCGGATCTTCGCGCCGTTCTCGCGGCTGGACGGTTCTCGGCCGGGGGATGGGGGCTTCGGTCTGGGCTTGAGCATCGCCCGCAGTGCCATTCAGCGCCAGGGCGGGACCTTGTGGGCGCAGAATGGCAAGCGCGGGTTGCGCTTGTGGATGAAGTTGCCGTTGCATGTGCCGGCCTCTTCGCGGGTAAACCCGCTCCTACAGGCTAGCGGATCCCCGTAGGAGCGGGTTTACCCGCGAAGAGGCCAGCACATGTCACACCGTTATAGCTTGTAGCTATATGCACTACAGATTGCGTGATATGGCCGCGAAGGGTTTGCCGGTATGATAGGCACCCCGCCGTCCGGATTGCGAAATACGCCCATGACCTTGCAGTACCCAACCATCGCCGATTGCGTCGGCAATACGCCACTGGTTCGCCTGCAGCGCATCGCTGGCGAAACCAGCAATACCCTCCTGCTCAAGCTCGAAGGTAACAATCCCGCCGGCTCGGTGAAGGACCGCCCGGCACTGTCGATGATCGCTCGCGCCGAACTGCGTGGCCAGATCAAGCCAGGCGATACCCTGATCGAAGCCACCTCAGGCAACACGGGCATCGCCCTGGCGATGGCGGCGGCGATCAAGGGCTACAAGATGATCCTGATCATGCCCGACAACTCCACCGCCGAGCGCAAGGCCGCCATGACGGCCTATGGCGCCGAGCTGATCCTTGTGACCAAGGAGGAGGGTATGGAAGGCGCCCGTGACCTGGCCGAGAAGCTGCAGGCCGAAGGCCGTGGCCTGGTGCTCGACCAGTTCGCCAACGGCGACAATCCGATCGCCCACTACAACAGTACCGGCCCGGAGATCTGGCAGCAGACCCAGGGCACCATTACCCATTTCGTCAGCTCCATGGGTACCACCGGTACCATCATGGGCTGCTCGCAGTACCTCAAGGAACAGAACCCTGCGGTGCAGATCATCGGCCTGCAACCGATGGAGGGCTCGGCCATTCCGGGCATTCGCCGCTGGCCCGAGGAATACCTGCCGAAAATCTTCGACGCCACCCGCGTCGACCGCGTGGTCGACATGTCGCAGCAGGAAGCCGAAGACACCACCCGTCGCCTTGCGCGTGAAGAGGGCATTTTCTGCGGCGTGTCTTCTGGTGGTGCGGTCGCGGCCATGTTGCGTCTGTCCCGCGAAGTGGAAAATGCCGTGATGGTTGCGATCATTTGCGACCGCGGCGACCGTTATCTGTCCACTGGCCTGTTTGACCCACGCTAAATGTCCAAGAAAAAAAGCAACAGCGGCCTGCGCTTCCAGCCGGCCGGCGGCAATCGCACCTCCCAGGTCCCAGTGGGCAAGAAGCAACGGCTGGACATCGAGCGCCTGGCCGGTGACGGCCGTGGCATCGCCTTCCTCGACGGGCGTACCTGGTTCGTCAGCGGCGCCTTGGCCGGTGAGGCCGTGGAGGCACGCGTGCTCAATGCCCGTGGCAAAGTGGTCGAAGCCCGCCTGGAGCGGTTGCTGCAGGCCGGGCCCGAACGCCGTGAGGCGCCATGTCGCTACTACGACCGCTGCGGTGGCTGCAACCTGCAGCACCTGCCGCACGAAGCGCAACTGGCGCTGAAGCAGCGCACCCTCGCCGAGCAGTTGCAGCGGGTGGCCGGCGTGCAACCCGAGGAATGGGCCACACCCCTGAGCGGGCCGGAATTCGGCTACCGGCGCCGGGCCCGTGTGGCCGTGCGCTGGGACGTCAAGGCGCGTCAACTGGAGGTGGGGTTCCGCGCCGAAGCCAGCCAGGACATCATTGCCATCGACGATTGTGCCGTGCTGGTACAGCCCTTGCAGTCGATTCTGCGCCACTTGCCGACGGTGCTGCGCTCGTTGAGCAAACCGCAGGCTCTGGGCCATGTGGAGCTGTTCAGTGGCACCGCCGAGGCGGTTCTGGTGCGCCACGTCATGCCGTTGCCGGCTGAGGACCAGGCCAGGCTGCAAGCGTTCTGCGAGCAAGCCAATGCCCAGCTATGGCTGCAAGGCGAAGCTGAGCCGGCGCCCGTGGACCCTGCTGCGCAGTTGGGCTTTGCCCTGGCACCTTGGCAGCTGGAGCTGGCCTGGCGCCCGGGCGACTTCGTGCAGGTGAATGCCCAGGTCAATACCGCGATGATCGAGCAGGCCTTGGCCTGGCTCGCGCCACAGGCCGACGAGCGTGTGCTGGACTTGTTCTGCGGTCTGGGTAACTTTGCCCTGCCGCTGGCTCGCCAGGCGCGTGAGGTGGTGGCAGTGGAAGGTGTGCAGGCCATGGTCGATCGGGCCGCGGCCAATGCCCGGAACAACAATGTGCATAACGCACGGTTTTTTCAGGCCGATTTATCGCAGCCTTTGGCAGGCACCGGATGGGCCGCCGAGGGCTTTTCTGCGGTACTCTTGGATCCACCGCGCGACGGTGCTTTCGAGGTGGTGCAAGGCATCGCCCGCCTCAAGGCCAGAAGGCTGGTCTACGTATCGTGCAACCCGGCCACGCTGGCGAGAGACGCCCAAGTGCTGGTCGGCCAGGGGTACCGGTTAAAAAGGGCCGGGATTCTCGACATGTTTCCTCAGACGGCGCATGTCGAGGCCATGGCGTTATTCGAAGCGGGCTAGCTGACTGGCCCCTTGGTGCGGTTGCCACGGAATGGCGGCCGCACGGTGATCGCCAGCACATCCGTATGGTGTGCTGCATGGAAAGGTAAAACAAAGATGGTACAGGTGAGAGTGCACCAGCCGGTCAACACTGACGGCAGTATCAATCTCGAAGCATGGTTGGACCATGTGGTAAGCGTCGATTCGGCACTGGATCGCGCAGCGCTGAAAGAAGCCTGCGAGTTTGCGCATGAGGTAGAGAAAAAGGGCAACCCGGCCAAGCATTCCTGGGCGGATGGTACGTCCAGCTTCCAGGCTGGCCTGGAAATCGCCGAAATTCTGGCTGACCTCAAGCTCGACCAGGACTCCCTGGTGGCTGCGGTCATCTACCGTTCGGTGCGCGAGGGCAAGGTCACCCTCGCCGAAGTCAGCCAGTGTTTTGGCCCGGTGGTCTCCAAGCTGATCGACGGCGTGCTGCGCATGGCCGCCATCAGTGCCAGCCTCAGCCCGCGACAGTCGCTGGTGCTGGGTTCGCAGGCGCAGGTCGAAAACCTGCGCAAGATGCTGGTGGCCATGGTCGACGACGTGCGCGTGGCACTGATCAAGCTGGCCGAACGCACGTGCGCAATCCGTGCGGTCAAGTCCGCCGACGACGAGAAACGCCTGCGCGTCGCGCGTGAAGTGTTCGACATCTATGCGCCGCTCGCGCACCGCCTGGGTATCGGTCACATCAAGTGGGAGCTGGAAGACCTCTCCTTCCGCTACCTGGAGCCCGACCAGTACAAGCAGATCGCCAAGCTGTTGCATGAGCGGCGGCTGGACCGCGAGCGCTTCATCAGCGACGTGATGACCCAGCTGCAGAACGAGTTGCTTGCCACTGGCGTAAATGCCGACATCAGCGGTCGGGCGAAACATATCTATTCGATCTGGCGCAAGATGCAGCGCAAAGGCCTGGAGTTCAGCCAGATCTACGACGTGCGAGCGGTGCGCGTACTGGTGCCGGAAATCCGCGACTGCTACACCGCGCTGGGCATCGTGCACACCTTGTGGCGACATATTCCCAAGGAGTTCGACGACTACATCGCCAACCCCAAGGAGAACGGCTACCGCTCGTTGCACACCGCGGTAATCGGCCCCGAGGGCAAGGTGCTGGAGGTGCAGATCCGCACCCACGGCATGCACGAAGAGGCCGAGCTTGGGGTATGCGCCCACTGGCGCTACAAGGGCACGGACGTCAAGCCCAGCTCCAACCACTACGAAGAGAAGATTTCCTGGTTGCGCCAGGTGCTGGAATGGCACGAAGAGCTGGGCGACATCGGTGGCCTGGCCGAGCAGTTGCGGGTCGATATCGAGCCTGACCGGGTTTATGTGTTCACCCCCGACGGCCACGCCATCGACCTGCCCAAGGGGGCCACGCCACTGGACTTCGCCTACCGCGTGCACACCGAGATCGGCCACAACTGCCGCGGCGCCAAGATCAATGGCCGTATCGTGCCGTTGAACTACAGCCTGCAGACTGGCGAGCAGGTGGAGATTATCACCAGTAAGCACGGCAACCCCAGCCGAGACTGGTTGAACTCCAACCTGGGCTACGTCACCACCTCGCGGGCGCGGGCCAAGATCGTCCACTGGTTCAAGCTGCAGGCTCGCGACCAGAACGTTGCCGCCGGCAAGACCTTGCTTGAGCGCGAGCTCAGTCGTCTGGGCCTGCCGCAGGTTGATTTCGAGCGCTTGGCCGAGAAGACCAACGTCAAGACTGCCGAAGACATGTTTGCCGCGCTCGGTGCTGGCGACTTGCGCCTGGCTCATCTGGTCAACGCTGCCCAGCAGTTGCTGGAGCCCGAGCGTATCGAGCAGATCGAACTGGTGCCGCGCAAGCCTACCGGTCCGCGTACCGGCAAGCGTGGCGACATCCAGATCCAGGGTGTCGGCAATCTGTTGACACAAATGGCCGGCTGCTGCCAGCCGCTACCGGGCGATGCCATTGTCGGTTACATCACCCAGGGCCGTGGCGTGAGCATTCATCGCCAGGACTGTGCCTCGGTACTGCAGCTGGCGGGCAGGGAGCCAGAGCGCATGATCCAGGTGAGCTGGGGGCCGATCCCGGTGCAGACCTACCCGGTCGACATCGTCATCCGTGCCTACGACCGCCCGGGTCTGCTGCGCGATGTGTCGCAGGTGCTGCTGAACGAAAAGATCAACGTGCTGGCGGTGAATACCCGATCGAACAAGGAAGACAACACCGCGCTGATGTCGCTGACCATCGAGATCCCCGGCCTGGACGCACTGGGGCGCCTGCTGGGGCGGATCTCGCAGTTGCCGAACATCATCGAAACGCGGCGTAATCGTACCCCTTGAGACTGTGGCGCCAGCTTCGCGGGCTTGCCCGCTCCCACAGGATGGATGCAGGTTTGGAAATCTGCACCGTACCTGTGGGAGCGGGCAAGCCCGCGAAGCAGCCACCACCGAAGGACCTGCCTGTATGACCTACACCCTTGACGACCTGCTGCATCTCATGGCCCGTCTGCGCGACCCGCAGTACGGCTGCCCGTGGGACCTGAAGCAGAACTACGCCAGCATCGTCCCGCACACCCTCGAAGAGGCCTACGAGGTCGCCGACACCATCGAGCGCGGCGATTTCGAGCACCTGCAAGGTGAACTGGGCGACTTGCTGTTCCAGGTGGTCTATTACAGCCAGCTGGCCCGGGAGGAGGGGCGTTTCGAGTTCGACGGCGTGGTCGACAGCATCACCCGCAAGCTCATCCGCCGTCACCCGCATGTATTCCCCACTGGCGAGCTGTACGCGCCGATGGATACCCCCGGTTTGAGCGATGCGCAGGTCAAGTCGCGCTGGGAAGAAATCAAGGCCGAAGAGCGCGCGGAAAAAAGCCAGCCTGAACAGCTTTCGCTACTCGACGACGTTCCGGCAGCCTTGCCGGCGCTGTCGCGGGCAGCCAAACTGCAAAAGCGCGCGGCCACGGTCGGTTTCGACTGGCCAGCGGCATTGCCGGTGCTGGACAAGGTCCGTGAAGAGCTTGATGAAGTGCTGCAGGCCATGGCCGACGGTGATGTCGATGCCCTTGAAGATGAAATGGGTGACCTGCTGTTCGCCACCGTCAACCTGGCACGCCACCTCCAGCAGGACCCGGAGCACGCCTTGCGCCGCGCCAATCGCAAGTTCGAACGACGCTTCCGTTTTATCGAACAGGCATTGCGCGACAGTGGCCGCCCCATTGAAGATTGTGACCTTGACGAGCTGGATGCCCTTTGGGGGGAAGCCAAACGTCAGGAAAAGAACCTGCCCAGCTGCGGCTGAGCTGTTGCATAAGTGAGTGAGTATTCATGAGCCTTTCCCTTCGCGACCAATTGCTCAAAGCCGGTCTGGTCAACCAGAAACAGGTCTCGCAGACCAACAAAGCTGAAAAGAAACAAAAGCGCATGGAGCACAAAGGCCAGGTCGAAGTCGACGACAGCCAGCAGCGCATGGCCAAGGAAGCCATGGCTGAAAAAGCCAGGCGTGACCAGGAACTGAACCGCCAGCAGCAGGAAAAGGCCGAGCAGAAGGCCCGTGCCGCGCAGGTCAAGCAACTGATCGAGGCCACTCGCCTGCCCAAGCTGAACACCGAGGATTACTACAACTTCGTCGACGACAAGAAGGTCAAGCGCATTGCCGTCAACGCCCTCATGCGTACCAAGCTGAGCAATGGTGCGCTGGCCGTGGTAGCCCATGCCGGTGGCTACGAGGTTATCCCCCGTGAGGCCGCATTGAAGATCCAGGAGCGCGACCCTGGCCGTATTCTGCTGCTCAATAGCCATGTCGAGGAAGCGGACGAAGACGACCCGTACGCGGCTTACAAGATCCCTGATGATCTGATGTGGTAAACAGTAAAACACCGCTCTGGCGGTAACGCGGTTCATTCAAGATCGCCAGGGCCGCTTTGCGGCCCTTTTGCGACGCAAGGTCGCTTCTGCGGCGCGATCAGTCAGCTGTGCCATTGCCTTGGTTCCTTCCGTTCGTCGGACATTTCCTAGGGTTTTGGCACAGCGGCTAGCCTCCAGCTTAGCGTCAGGGATAGCGCTGAACATTCGGTCCAGGAAGGGCCAGTACGCCTCGTCGTCCCGACGCTTTATCTGCTGAGGAGACGATAATGAAAATAACCCTGAAACGGTTGGCGTGCCTGGGTGCAAGTTTCACCAGCGCGTTCGCCATGGCCGATGCGGCCAGTCCGCCGGTGCTGTCACCTGCGATTCCCTTCGACGTTACCGCCAATCCCCCTTTCACCCTGGACAACCTGCAACACGATTTCGACGTGCTGTCGTGGCAGACCTTCGTCGCCCTGAACTGGCCCGCCAACGCCGACGGCAGCGCCAACACCTCGGCGCAGATCGGCGCACCCGGCAAGACGGTGTGGGAGTCGTGGAAAGAGAGCTACGAGATCTTCCTGCCCAAGGGACAGAAACCCGTTGCCTGGGATCAGCAGGCACCCGTGCCCGCAGCCTGCCAAGGCAAGGGTGACTTGCCGGTGCTGCAGCAGATGGGCAAGGTCGCCGGCGTGCTCGATGAGTTCATCCAGCCGTTCAAGACCGGCCCGTTGGTCGACCAAAGCGGCACCTACACGCGCAACGCGATCATGGTCAACAAGCCGATGTTCGATGACATCGTCAACAATGGCCTGTACAGCAAGGAAGGCCAGCAAGCGTTCCTGAGCAAGGCTGACAACCGCATCGCTTTCGCCTGTGGTTCGCAGAAGGCCCAGCAGGTCGGTGCGATCATGGTCAAGTCGGCCTGGAAAGTGCTCGATGGCAGCGACAACCCGCAGGAGTTCCACGCCGTCGACGCGCTGGTCTACACCCCCGGCAACGCCGACCCGAACAAGGGGGCGCTGATCCCCGAGTCGTGCAATGCGCAGAAGGTCGGGCTGGTAGGCCTGCACATCGTGCACAAGACCGAAGGTGCACCACAGTGGGTATGGTCGACGTTCGAGCACGTGCGCAACGTGCCGGAAAAGACCACGCCCATGAACGAGCGCAAGGGGCCCTACCTGTTCTACGACGCCCAGGCCAGCGACCGCCCGGTGAACGAGCCGCCCGCGCAACCGTGGGACCCGTCGAAGAAGGCCATCCCCTCGCAGATCGTGCGTGAAATTCCCATCACCGCCGCCACCCAACAGCTCAACGCACAGTGGCAAGGTGCGCTCAAGGGCACGGTGTGGGCCAACTACCACCTGATCAGCACCCAGTGGCCCACCGCCCCGGCCGATGACTGCCAGGTGCCGTCACCGACCAACCCGTTAGGTACGCCTGCGCCGAACTTCCTGGCCAACGCCACCCTGGAGACCTACAACCAGGGCACCACCCCGCAGGCCTCGTCCAGCTGCATGGAGTGCCACAACAACGCGACCACTCGCGTGACCCAGTCACCGCGCACCAGCTTCGCCGATTTCACTTTCCTGCTTGAACGTGCCCAATCCACCGGCGCCAAGGAGTGATGCCATGAGCGACCAGAACCTGCAAAACTTCATCGGCTTGTCCGCCGTGCTCACTGGCCTGTCGGCCAAGCTGCTGGCGCCTTCCGTCGACCCGATCAACCTGCCGCCGGTGTTCTTCGCCACCGCCCAGCAAGGCATGGGCCTCGAGGCGTTCAGCAGCCTGCTGGAGCTGTACGCCAGCATCCAGAGCCAGCCGCCCGCGCAAATCGCCAGCGCCGTGCTCGATAACGCGAACCCGCAAATCGCCCAGGGCGCCCGCTCGATCATGAAGCTGTGGCTGC
Source organism: Pseudomonas sp. FYR_5 (assembly GCF_043106315.1). Taxonomy (NCBI): domain Bacteria; kingdom Pseudomonadati; phylum Pseudomonadota; class Gammaproteobacteria; order Pseudomonadales; family Pseudomonadaceae; genus Pseudomonas; species Pseudomonas sp. FYR_5. The sequence goes on from NZ_JBICMK010000054.1 coordinate 42,059, forward strand.
TCGGCAGTTGGTACCAACCCTACGACCTGGGCAACGCGCGCACGGGTGACACGCGCGTGGTCTCCGACCAGGCCTACAAGGAGAGCTGGGCGTGGAAGATCGCCCAATCCCATCCCATGGGCTACAGCCAGTTCCACTTCGGATACTGGGGAGAGCAGCCACCGACCCTCAAGCAATTCACCGGAGTCGACGCCAAGGAAGGGCAGCAGCCATGAGCAATGTACAAACCCAGAACATCGAAACCGCCGATGTGATCGTGGTGGGCGCCGGCATGGCCGGCAGTGTCATGGCCTACCAGTTGGGCCTGGCCGGGTTGAAAGTGCTGGTGCTCGAATCGGGCCCGGCCATTCCGCCCAATCGCAGCGAGTACCTGGAGCGCTTCTACACCGCGGTGCTCAAAGCGCCCGAATCGCCGTACCCACCTGAACAGAGCGAGCAGACCCCGGCCACGCAGTTCGCGCCACGGGCGACCATCCAGGACCTGATCACCGCGGGTAGCCAAGACCCGGACAAGGCGCAGAAAAGCTACCTGGTGCAGAAGGGACCGCAACTGTTCGCCAGCACTTACGAGCGGGTAGGTGGCGGCACCATGTGGCACTGGATGGGCACGGCCCTGCGCCTGTTGCCCAACGACTTTCGCATGCGCACTGCGTACAACGTCGGGGTCGACTGGCCGATCAGTTACGACGATCTGCAGACCGCCTATTGCCGCGCCGAAGAGGAGATGGGCGTGTCCGCCGATGTCGCCTCGCAGACTTACCTGGGCGTGACGTTCCCGCATGGCTACAAATACAGCATGCATGGCATCCCGCCGTCGCTGGTCGACCAAGGCCTGGGCGAGAACGTCACGGGCACGGTATACCAGAGCCCGGAGAAGGGGCCCGACGGCAAGCCGTACCCAGGTGTCACCCTCAATGTCCGGCAGACCCCGGCCGGGCGCAACTCGCAGAATGATAACGGCCGTCGGGTGTGTGCAGGCAACACCAGTTGCACACCGATCTGCCCGATCCAGGCCAAGTACGATGCCACCGTGACCATGGCCAAGGCACTGGATACCGGCAACGTGCGCATCCTCTACCAGACCGTGGCAAGCCAGGTGCAGGTCGATGCCAATGGGGTCACGGGAATCGACTTCATCCAGTATCAGAACAACGGCGCGCGCCAGAACGGCACGGCCCAGGGCAAGCGCTACGTGATTGCCGCCCACGCGATCGAAACACCGAAGCTGCTGCTCAACTCCATCGGCCCGAACAGCCCTAAAGGGGTCGCCAACAGCAGCGGCCAGGTCGGCCAGGCGTTGGCTGACCACCCGGTGTACCTGGCCTGGGGCCTGATGCCCGAAGGCAAGCCGCTGTTCCCGTTCCGTGGGCCATTGTCCACCTCGGGGATCGAGGACATGCGCGATGGCCCGTTCCGCAGCCAGCGTGCCGCCTGGCGTATCGAAATCGGCAACGAGGGCTGGAACTGGTCGGTGAACGACCCCTACACCTCGGTCTGCGATTTCATCGACGGGACCAACCACGGCGGCGCTAACCCCAACAAGCTGGCATTGTCCGGCCAGGCGCTGGTGCAGCAGCTCAACAGCGTGCTGACCCGCCAATTCCGTCTGGGCTTCTTGGTCGAGCAGGTGGAGAAAGACCCGGACAAAGCGCTGTGCCGGGTGGAGAGGAGCACGGAGTTCACCGACGGCCTGGGCCTGCCTCGGCCACAGATCACCTACGAACTGTCCGACTACACCAAGGAGGGTTTCAAGCAAGCGCGCCTGGCCGCCACGCACATCATCACCGAGCTGATGGGCGCCACCGAGCTGACCGACCTGAACCCTAAGCTCGAGCCCGGCTCGCAAACGGTGTTCGAGTACGACGGCCAAAACTACGCGTTCTACGGCGCTGGCCACCTGATGGGCACCTACCGCATGGGCTCGGACCGCACCAAGTCGGTGGTGGACAAGGACCAGCGCAGCTGGGACCACCCCAACCTGTTCCTGGTCGGCGACGGTGTGTTCCCCACCACCGGCACCGCCAACCCGACCTTGACCATCACCGCGTTGACCTTCCAGGCCGCCGATGTGGTGGCCAGCGACCTGCTCAAGCGTACCGTACAGGTGCAGGCCAACCAGGCATGGCAGGGCACGGGCATGCAGATCAATGGGCAGAGCTGGCAGTTGGCGGTCTGTACGGGCGGGCAGTGGACGGCCAACCCGGCCACCGGCATGGTTGGCGCGCAGGGCAACCCAGCGTTGATCGCCAAGCAGGGCTACACCCTGCCGGGGCAGAACGAAGGGGCGTTGATCGGGCGTATCGGCAACAGCGGCGTGCCGTTCCTGGTCGGCAACCAGATGCAATTGCCGCGTGGCCAGCAGGGAGAGTTGCAATTGTGCATCAATGACGACTTGGACGGCCGTTACGGGGCTGGCCTGAGCGATAACCTGGGCAGCCTGTCGGTGGAGGTGCGTTTCGGGTCGGTGTAGACCCTGTCATGGCAACCCCACAAGGCTCCGGCACTGCCGCAGTATTGTGGGGTTGTTCTTCGAGCCCGGGTGAATCAGGGATTCGCGGCAATGCGCTGGGTCATTGTGTAGCGCGCTGGTTTTCCAGGTCTTCAAGCTCAACGCGGTATTGGTGCGCTTCGTGTTCGTTATGGAACATGCCCACCAGTTGGCCTTGTTGGTACACATCCCAGATCCGCACGCCAGCGGCCAGGCCTTCGTGGGACATTTTCGATTCGTCGCGTTCGGTTACTTGGACAGTCATCGTTAAACTCCACTTCTTCAAGATGGCTGCGACAGTGTGTCGCACGTCTTCTTTATAGAGTTTGTTAGCAGACTAAGTAAATAAAACAGGCATGAAACAAGTTTCATGAAGCTGGGAGGTGTGCTGCCTCGATGGGCTTCTTCGCAGCAAAGAAAAGCCCCGCACTGGGCAGGGCTTCAGGTGTTGCAGGCAGTGCCGGATCAGTTGCCCTTCACCGGCTTGCCATCGACCGTGCCATCCTGCAGCACGATCACGTACTCCTTGCCATCGGTCTCTACCTGGCGCAATTGCACCAGCAGGTAGTCCCAGTTCTTGGCAAACCATAGCTCGGTGATGCGCTTGCTCTGGCTTGGATCGCGCACGCGCTCGACCTTCACTGCATCGACCTGGCCGGTCTTGGTGGTGACCTTTTCGGTGCCCAGCACGCGGAAGTCGTAGGTGTCGATTTCGTCGCCGTCGACCACCTGGTAGGTCATGCTTTTCTTGCCCGCGGCCACGTCGTGCTGCAGGGCCAGCTGGTAGGACGACTTGTCCAGTACGCCGCGGTTCAGTGGCAGGCTGACGGCATCGCCACGGTCGCTGCCGGTGACCTTCTTGGTGCTCCAGTCGAAGTCCAGGTCGACCTTCTTGGCCTTGCCCAGGCCGCCGCGCTCGAAGTGGTACTTCTGCGGCAGCAGGGTGTCGTTTTCCATGCGCAGGGTGCTTTGCTCGGTCAGGCTGGCGATCATCATGGAAGCCTTGAAATTAAGGTCCCAGGTACCGTTGGCATTTTTGACCAGGCTGCGCTCGGCGGTGCCGCTCATGGGCAGCTGTTTCCAGTCGGCCGTGTAGCTGGCCGAGAAGGGCTTCAGATCAGCTGCCTGGAGGGGCAGGGCGAGCACGGCGAGAGCCAAGAGCAGGGCGCGACGCATAAATTCTCCTAGGATCGAATCAAGTGACCGCTGGCCGCCAGTGGCTGGCCGTCCAGTAATGCACCCTGTTCGCCAAGACGCAAGCGCCCTTCAGCGAACCAGCGCACCGCCAGTGGGTAGATCAGGTGTTCCTGATGGTGTACCCGCTGTGCCAGGCTTTCGACGGTGTCATCAGACGCCACCGGTACCACAGCCTGTACGACCAGTGGGCCGCCATCGAGTTCCTCAGTCACGAAGTGTACGCTGCAGCCATGCTCGGCGTCGCCAGCTTCCAACGCCCGGCGATGAGTATGCAGGCCCTTGTACTTGGGCAGCAGCGATGGGTGGATGTTGAGCAGGCGGCCCTGATAGTGGCGCACGAAGCCGCCACTGAGGATGCGCATGAAGCCGGCCAGCACCACCAGGTCCGGGGCAAAGCCGTCGATGCGCGCCATCAGCGCGGCATCGAAGGCTTCACGGCCGTTGAACTGGGTGTGGTCGAGCACGACGCTGTCGATGCCGGCCGCTGCGGCGCGTTGCAGGCCGTAGGCATCGGCGCGGTTGGAGACCACCGCGCGGATACGCACCGGGCTGTCCTGCCCTTGGCAGCTGTCGATCAGGGCTTGCAGGTTGCTGCCGGAGCCCGACAGCAGTACCACTACATTGCAGGCATTGCTCGGCATCAGTGTGCCTTGAGGTTCTGCAGCTCGACCTGGGCAGCGCCTTCGGCGGCTTCGGCGATGTGGCCGATTACCCATGGCTGCTCACCGGCGGCGCGCAGTTCGTTCAGGGCGGCTTCGACCTGGTCCTGGGCCACGCAGATGACCATGCCCACACCGCAGTTCAGTACGCGGTGCATTTCGTGCTCGTCGACGTTGCCTTTTTCCTGCAGGAAGTCGAACACCGCCGGTCGCTGCCAGCTGGCCACGTCAACCACGGCCTGGGCGTTTTTCGGCAGTACGCGCGGGATGTTGTCCAACAGGCCGCCGCCGGTGATGTGGGCCATGGCCTTGACTGCGCCAGTGTTCTTGATCAGCTGCAGCAGCGGCTTGACGTAGATGCGGGTCGGCGCCATCAGCAGGTCGGTCAGCGGCTTGCCGTCCAGCTGGGTGTTCTCGATATCGGTAGCCGAGACTTCGAGGATCTTGCGGATCAGCGAGTAGCCGTTGGAGTGCGGGCCCGAGGACGGCAGGGCGATCAGCGCGTCGCCGGTGGCAACCTTGGAGCCGTCGATGATTTCGGCCTTTTCCACCACACCTACGCAGAAACCGGCCAGGTCGTAGTCTTCACCTTCGTACATGCCAGGCATTTCGGCGGTTTCACCACCGACCAGCGAGCAGCCGGCCAGTTCGCAACCGGCGCCGATGCCGGTGACCACGGTGGCGGCCACGTCAACGTTCAGCTTGCCAGTGGCGTAGTAGTCGAGGAAGAACAGCGGCTCGGCGCCGCAGACGACCAGGTCGTTGACACACATGGCGACCAGGTCCTGGCCAATGCTGTCGTGCTTGTTCAGGTTAAGTGCCAGGCGCAGCTTGGTACCGACGCCGTCGGTGCCGGAGACCAGCACCGGCTGCTTGTAGCCGGCCGGGATCTCGCAGAGGGCGCCGAAGCCACCCAGGCCACCCATGACTTCAGGGCGTGCGGTGCGTTTTGCCACGCCCTTGATGCGTTCGACCAGTGCTTCGCCGGCGTCGATGTCTACACCGGCGTCCTTGTAGCTCAGGGAGGGTTGCTTGCTCATTGATCCAGGCCTTTAGGAGGGAGGGATTCTTAAAAACGACCATGACGGCCAAGGCCGGCTGGTAAGCGGCGGCTGCCTGAAACGTCAGTAGTCTGTGAAGGCGCGCGATTTTATCAGGGTTGCCGTGCAGCGGCCATCCTCAGGCCGACGGGCAGGGCATGAAAAAGATAATTAGTTGGGACGTTCGCCTTGAGGGAACAGCCATGCGCCGCGCGGGCGGTGCGCGATCTCACCGGCGCTGCGCCGTTCAACGCGAACACCGGTAGGCCCTACAACACCCGCAAGCAATCTTTCACGCCCCGCGGCTGGTTACCTGGCGCCCCCGTGTATAAGGTATAGGCATTGCGGTAACTGGACAGGAATCCTCCATGCGTTTGTTCAATATTCTGGCAGCCGGTTGCCTGGCCCTGATCTCGGCCACTGCCCTGGCTGAAAATGTCTCAGGCCTTTATCAGGTGCGCGAACCGGTCTCCGGGCCGGGCGCTGAAGCCCGTACCGCGGCCACGGTCAAAGCCCTGGACACGCTGGTGCTGCGTCTGACCGGTGACCCAAAGGCAGTGCAAAGCCCTGCGTTGGCCGAGCTGCGCAAGGACCCTCGGCAAATCATCAACCAGGTGGGCAGCGAAGCCGGCCCGCCCGAGTCGATAGTGGTCGAGTTCGACCCTGGTAGTACCGAGCGGGCCTTGCGCAAGGCTGGCCTGGCGCTATGGGGCAGTAATCGGCCTTCAATACTGGGGTGGTGGTTGAACGACACTGTTGAGGGCAGCAACCTGGTCGGTGATGGCCAGGTCAGTGCCCAACCCCTGCGCCGCGCCGCCCAGCACCGCGGTCTGCCGCTGCGCTTGCCGCTGGCCGACTTGCAGGAGCAACTGGTTGCCAATGCCAGGCAGATCGAAGGCAGCGACCCGGCGCAGTTGCGCGAAGCATCCGAGCGCTACGGCGCCGATGCTTTGCTGGCGGTACATGCACAGGAAGCCGACGGCAAGTGGCAGGGCAAGTGGCAGCTGTGGCTGGGCGACCAGCGTGAGCAGGGCAATGCCGAGGGTGCCGACCCGACAGCCTTGGCTGACGCGGTGATGCTGGCGGTAAGCAGCCGCCTGGCGCCGCGCTACGTTACCCGGCCGGGTGCCGGCCGCCAATTGCAGGTGCAAGTGCAGGGCATGAACCTGCAGCGCTACGCCGAACTGGCCCGCGTGCTGGAGCCCTATGGCCCACGCTTGCAGGCGGCCGAAGGCACGACCTTGACCTACGGGGTCACTGGCAATCGTGATCAGCTGCGTGCCCAGCTTGGCCTGGCCAAACTGCAGGAGGTGCCGGTAGAGCAGGCATCGGCAGTGCCAGCCACGCCAGCACCGGCAGTGGACGCCGCTGCCGGGCAGCCCGCGCCTGCGCAGCCAGCACCCACGCCGTTCGACGGCTTGCGTTTTCGCTGGTAAGGGGCGCTTGCCGTGACTGACATGCGTCGCTGGATCTGGCTGGGTGTTGCGCTGCTGATCGCTGTGCTGCTTTATAGCCTGCACAATATTCTTACGCCGTTCCTGGTTGGCATCATGCTGGCCTACCTGGCCGACCCGCTGGTCGATCGCCTCGAGCGCCTGGGGCTATCGCGTACCTGGGGTGTAGTGGTGGTGTTCGGCCTGTTCACCCTGGTGCTATTGGCCTTGTTGCTGGTGCTTGTGCCGATGCTGGCCAAGCAGTTGGTGCGCCTGTACGAATTGGCGCCGCAGGTGCTCGACTGGCTTGAGCATGTAGCGCTGCCGTGGGTACAGGGCCGCCTTGGCCTGGCCGATGGTTTCTGGAAATTCGACAAGATCAAGGCCGCCATCGGCGCGCACATGGGGCAGACCACCGATATCGTCAGCATGCTGCTGTCCCAGGCTACCGCCTCAGGCCTGGCGTTGGTGGCCTGGCTGGCCAACATGGTGCTGATCCCGGTAGTGGGCTTCTATCTGCTGCGCGATTGGGACCTGATGATGGGCAAGCTGCGCAGCCTGCTGCCGCGCCAGCGCGAGACGCAAGTGATGGGCCTGGCAGGTGAATGCCATGAAGTGCTGGGCGCATTCGTGCGCGGGCAACTGATGGTGATGCTGGCCCTGGGCATCATCTATTCAGCCGGCCTTATGCTGGTGGGGCTCGAGCTCGGTCTGCTGATCGGCATGCTTGCAGGTCTTGCGGCCATCGTGCCATACATGGGCTTCATCATTGGCATTGGTGCCGCGCTGGTGGCCGGCCTGTTCCAGTTCGGTGGCGACCTGTACCCGATGCTGGGCATCGTTGCGGTGTTCATGGTCGGGCAGGCGCTGGAGGGTATGGTACTGACCCCGCTGCTGGTGGGCGATCGCATCGGCCTGCACCCGGTTGCGGTCATCTTTGCCATCCTCGCGGGTGGTGAACTGTTCGGCTTTACCGGCGTGCTGCTGGCGCTGCCGGTGGCGGCGGTGATCATGGTGCTGCTGCGGCATGTGCATGCTCTGTACAAGGAATCGGACATGTACGCCGGAAATATCGACCCGGAGCTTTGAACGCCACGCGTTTTGTCTTGAGCCTTTTCGCGCCCCGCATCCGCAGGTCGCTTGCAAAACGCAACTTGTTGATTTTGCTTGCCCTATCCGCAGTCGAGATTGTGCGCCCCGCGTTGCAGGTATAGACTTTGCACATTGTTCACCAAAGGCCCCCCGCGGTCCTGCCGACCGCCCGCGAGCATGAAACCACCGATCCAGTTGCCCCTGGGTGTGCGCCTGCGCGATGACGCCACCTTCATCAACTACTATCCGGGCGCCAATGCTGCGGCATTGGGTTACGTCGAGCGGTTATGCGAAGCCGACGCCGGCTGGACCGAGAGCCTTATCTACCTGTGGGGCAAACAAGGTGTTGGCCGTTCCCACCTGCTGCAGGCCGCCACCCATCGCTTCCAGCAACGTGGCGAACCTGCTGTCTACCTGCCACTGGCGCAACTGCTCGATCGCGGCGTAGAACTGCTCGACTACCTGGCCCAGTACGAACTGGTGTGCATCGACGATTTGCATGTGATCGCCGGCAAGGCTGATTGGGAAGAGGCCATGTTCCACCTGTTCAACCGCCTGCGCGACAGCGGCCGCCGCTTGCTGCTGGCAGCCTCGGCATCACCGCGCGAGCTGCCGATCAAGCTGCCGGACCTGAAGTCGCGCTTGACCCTGGCCCTGGTGTTCCAGATGCGCGGCCTGTCTGATGAAGACAAGCTGCGCGCGTTGCAACTGCGTGCTTCGCGCCGTGGCCTGCACCTGACCGACGAAGTCGGCCATTTCATCCTCACCCGCGGGGCGCGGAGCATGAGCGCGTTGTTCGACTTGCTCGAGCGCCTCGATCAGGCGTCGCTGCAGGCACAACGCAAGCTCACCATTCCTTTTCTCAAGGAAACCCTCGGCTGGTAACCCCCTGAAAACACTGGGCCAGAGCGGTGGCGCAAAAAAGTCACATCTTTTTCGATAAAATTTGCAAATGGCCATGATAGAGGGCATAGTCTCACCCTTCTAAAGGATTACAGACACGGTCGTGCCCATGCTGAAGCGCTTCGCACCCCTCGTGCCACTCGCACTCGTGACCCTGCTTTTTGGCTGCGCGGCCCAAGGCCCGGTATCTCAGCCCCAGGATCACACCCCGGTCACCGCACAATCGGCTATCAAGGCCAAAGCCTCTTCCTCGGCGGTATTCGGTGAGCCGGAAGAGCTGGCCACCGAAGATGACCTTTCGTCTTTCTCCGGCAGCAAGCCTTACCAACTGCCCGTTCTGGCTGACAGCATTCTCGAGCGCGGTATGTCGTTGATCGGCACCCGCTACCGTTTCGGTGGTACCTCGGAAAAGTCCGGCTTCGACTGCAGTGGCTTCATCGGTTACCTGTTCCGCGAAGAGGCGGGCATGACGCTGCCGCGCTCCACGCGTGAGATGATCAAGGTCGATGCGCCGAAAGTGGCCCGCAACAAACTCAAGCCAGGTGATTTGCTGTTCTTCAGCACCAATGGCCGCGGCCGGGTGAGCCATGCCGGTATCTACCTGGGTGACAACCAGTTCATCCACTCCAGCAGCCGCCGCAGCGGCGGTGTACGCATCGACAACCTCGGTGATCGCTACTGGAGCAAGACCTTCATCGAAGCCAAGCGAGCCTTGGCCATGGCGCCGACCAACATCGCGCGCAACTGATATCAAAATGATGTACCCTGCCGCGGCGGTGATGCTTTGAAAAAAAGCACACCGCCGTGCGCATTTACAGAAAGCGTCTAATCTAAATTCTCAACTCTTTTCGGCTGCAGCGCAGCGGTCTCAGACAGGATGTTCTGGCCATGGTAAAAATGGCGCGCTTCGCATTTCTCTCCTTGGCAGCCTTGCTGGCTGCATGTTCCAGCCGTGCGCCTGCGCCGGCCCCTGTGGTACAGCCACAGGTTACCTATAGCCAGCCCAATCCTTCGCCGGTTGCCGATGACGTGCTGATTCGTGCCATTGGTCTGGTTGGCACGCCTTATCGTTGGGGTGGCAATACGCCGGACTCCGGCTTCGACTGCAGCGGCCTGATCAAATATGTGTACCGTGATGCTGCAGGCATCAGTCTGCCGCGCTCGACGCGAGAGATGATCGTCATGCGCGCACCGACGGTGGATGCCAGTTCACTGCAGTCCGGTGACCTGGTGTTCTTTGCCACCAATGGTGGCTCGCAGGTCAGCCATGCGGGCATCTATGTAGGGGACGGGCGCTTCGTGCATGCACCGTCCACCGGTGGTACCGTGCGCCTGGACTACCTGTCAAACAGCTACTGGGCCAAGGCCTACCTGCAGGCCAAGCGGGTGATTCCTCAAGGGCATCTGGCGCAGAATCCCTGATATCGATACCTGTATCGGCCCCGCTGAGCTCGGGACCGATACAGGCTGCCGAGATTCAGGGGGCTTTGCTCACCCGCCAGATCACATTGCCGACATCGTCGGCCACCAGTATCCCGCCTTGACCGTCCTGGATCACGCCCACCGGCCGACCCATCGCCTTGCCTTCTTTATCGAGAAAGCCCGTTAGCAGGTCTATGGGGCGGCCCGCAGGTTTGCCTGATCCGTCGAAGGGCACGAACAGCACTTTGTAGCCACTGTGTGGTTTGCGGTTCCACGACCCGTGCTGGCCCACCAATGCCCCTTGTTCGAAAGGCGACGGCAACACGCCTGGTCCGATGAATGCCAGCCCCAAGGATGCAGTATGCGGGCCGACCGCATAGTCCGGCACCAGTGCCTCGGCCACCTTTTGCGGGGCCTGCGGGTGTACTCGTTGGTCTACGTGTTGCCCATAGTAACTGTAGGGCCAGCCATAGAAGCCGCCGTCTTTCACCGAGGTGATATAGTCCGGCACCAGGTCGCTGCCGAGTTCGTCACGCTCGTTGACCGCTGTCCACAACACTTCGCTGTGCGGCTCCCAGGCCAGTCCGTTGGGGTTGCGCAAGCCGGTGGCGAACAGCCGGTGCTTGCCGCTGGCGGGGTCTATCTCCCAGATCGCGGCACGCCCTTGCTCCTTGTCCATGCCGTTTTCCCCCACGTTGCTGTTCGAGCCAACCGTCACGTAGAGCTTCCTGCCATCAGGGCTTGCGATCACGTTCTTGGTCCAGTGGTGGTTCAGAGGGCCGCCGGGTAGCTCGGTCACCGGGTGGCCTTCATCGTCAATCTGTAGGGCGCCAGATTCATAGTGAAAGCGCAGCAGCCTGTCTGTTTCCGCCACGTACAAGTTCTTGCCCACCAGTGTCATGCCGAAGGGGGAGTTGAGGCCTTTGATGAAAACGCTGCGGACTTCTGCCACGCCATCCTGATCGGCATCGCGCAGCAGGGTGATACGGTTGGCACTGGGTACGGTAGCGCCGGCACGTTTCATCGCCTTGCCCATGACCCAGCCGCGAATGCCCTTGCCATCTTCGGGTTTGGCCGGCGCGTTGGTCTCGGCCACCAGCACATCGCCGTTGGGCAGCAAATAGAGCCAGCGTGGGTGATCGAGGCTTTTGGCGAACGCTGCGACTTGGGTGCCAGGTGCTGCGGTCGGTTTCATACCCTTGGGCCAGCCGACTGCGGGGGCGATATTTACGGTGGGGATCAAGGTCGTGACAGGGGCAGGCAGCTTGGGCGTTGGTCCGCTGCCCTCGCGCACGTCCAGCAGCGCCGTCTCGCCGCAGCCTGCCAGGCTGGCTGCGATTAACCAAGACATGAGGCATTTCATAGGCGGCGTCCTCCAAAGAAGGCCTGTTGAACTGAGAGGGGGCTGGGGTCGTCGGGTTCCCCTCGGCGCCCCCGTCGATCCAGCAGCCTCTGAGAGGCTTGTTCTTGCTCGTGCCTCGACTTTTGCATCTAAGTGCACGGTAGTTCAGGCAACGCAGATTGCTACTTCGGAAGGCCGGGCGCAGCGCAGGGGCCGGGCGTTCAGAGCGGGCCAGGCATACTTTGGCGGCGTCACCCGCTTCGATTGACGCTCCCGGTACAACCCTCTAACCTTCGCGGCGTGTTTCAGGTGCCCTGCCAGCCCCGACTGGGCAGGGTGAAACTGGGAAGCCGGTGGGTGCCAGCATGGCGCGATTCCGGCGCTGCCCCCGCAACGGTGGATGAGTAAAAGGCCGCGCAGGGCCACTGGATGCCAGCATCCGGGAAGGCGCGCAGGCCAGGGCCGAGGCCCACTCACAAGCCCGGAGACCGGCCTGATACTGCCAACGGCATCACGGAGGGTGATGCGCGGTGCACCGTGGCTTCCTGCCATGGCCTCTGCGCGCTCTCCGTTTGCCTGCCTATTACCTGTCGCCGCGCATTGCCGTGGTGCCAGCCAGCGGAGAACCCTGATGAGCGAATCCACCGAACGCGACGAACGCCACCTGGCGCGCATGCAGCGCAAGAAGGCGGTCATCGACGAACGCATCGCCAATTCCCCTAACGAATGTGGCCTGCTGCTGGTGCTGACCGGCAACGGCAAGGGCAAGAGCAGTTCGGCCTTCGGCATGCTCGCGCGCGCCTTGGGCCACGGCATGCAATGCGGTGTGGTGCAGTTCATCAAAGGGCGCAACAGCACCGGCGAGGAGCTGTTCTTCCGTCGCTTCCCCGAACAGGTGCGCTACCACGTGATGGGCGAGGGCTTTACCTGGGAAACACAGGACCGCCAGCGTGACATCGCTGCCGCGCAAGCCGCCTGGGCGGTGTCGCGCCAGTTGCTGCAGGACCCAGGTGTGCAGTTCGTGGTGCTGGACGAGCTCAACATCGCGCTCAAGCATGGTTACCTCGACCTGGACCAGGTACTGTCCGACATTCAGGCCCGCCCGCCCATGCAGCATGTGATTGTCACTGGCCGCGCTGCGAAGCCCGAGATGATCGAACTGGCTGATACCGTGACCGAAATGGGTATGCTCAAGCATGCCTTCCAGGCTGGTATCCGCGCGCAGAAAGGCGTCGAACTGTGAGTCGATCGCGCCACTGCCCCGCCGTGTTGATCGCGGCACCGGCCTCTGGCCAGGGCAAGACAACCGTCACTGCTGCCCTGGCCCGCCTGCACCGCAACCTCGGGCGCAAGGTGCGGGTGTTCAAGTGCGGGCCCGACTTTCTTGACCCGATGATTCTCGAACGGGCCAGTGGCGCGCCGGTGTATCAGCTGGATCTGTGGATGATCGGTGCGGAGGAAAGCCGTCGTCTGCTGTGGGAAGCAGCCGGCGAAGCTGACCTGATCCTCATCGAAGGGGTGATGGGGCTGTTCGACGGCACCCCTTCGAGCGCCGACCTGGCGCGCCACTTTGGCGTGCCGGTGCTGGCGGTGATCGACGGCACAGCCATGGCCCAGACCTTCGGCGCCCTGGCCCTGGGCTTGGCGCGGTACCAGGCCGACCTGCCGTTCGCCGGCGTGCTGGCCAATCGGGTCGGTAGCCTGCGCCATGCGCAACTGCTGGAAGGCAGCCTGACCGAAGGCTTGCGCTGGTATGGCGGCTTGTCCCGCGAGCGCGGCATCGAGCTGCCTAGCCGCCACCTGGGCCTGGTGCAGGCCAGCGAGCTGAATGACCTGGACACCCGGCTGGACGCTGCTGCCGAAGCGCTGGGCGCCAGTTGCGATGCGGCGTTGCCGCCGCCAGTAAGCTTTGCCGAACCCGAACCGCAAGCCTGCGTTGCCTCGCTGGCCGGTGTGCGCATTGGCGTGGCGCGGGACGAAGCGTTCGCCTTCACGTATGGCGCTAACCTCGACCTGCTGCGCAACCTTGGTGCCAGGCTGGTGTTCTTCTCGCCGCTGCACGACCGCGAACTGCCGGCAGTAGACAGCCTGTATCTGCCGGGTGGTTATCCAGAGCTGCATCACCATGCGCTGGCCGCCAACGCACCGATGTGCGAAGCGATCCGCGCCCACCACGCGCAGGGCAAGCCATTGCTGGCCGAGTGCGGCGGCATGCTGTACCTGCTCGATGCCTTGACTGACGTGGCCGGTGAACGTGCCGAACTGCTCGGCCTGCTGCCGGGCGAGGCGACCATGCAGAAGCGCCTGGCCGCCCTGGCGCTGCAGGCGGTGGAGCTGCCGGAAGGGACCTTGCGCGGTCACACCTATCACCATTCGCTGACCAGTACTGCGCTGGAACCGATTGCCCGCGGTCTGAGCCCCAACGGTGGGCGAGGCAACGAGGCGGTTTATCGTCTGGGCCGGCTCACGGCCTCCTACGTGCACTTCTATTTCCCTTCCTGCCCGGATGCGGCGGCGGCGCTGTTGCGACCATGAGTGATCACGCCTATAGCGACGCCGAGCGCGCCGCAATCTACCGGGCCATCGGCGAGCGCCGCGACATGCGCCATTTCGCCGGTGGCCAGGTAGCGCCCGAACTGCTTGGCCGCCTGCTGGCCGCCGCGCATCAGGCGCCCAGTGTGGGGCTTATGCAGCCGTGGCGATTTATCCGTATCACCCGGCGTGACCTGCGCGGGCGCATCCAGGCCTTGGTGGAGGCGGAGCGGATACGCACGGCCGAGGCATTGGGCGAGCGATCCGATGCCTTCATGAAGCTGAAAGTGGAGGGCATAAACGATTGTGCCGAGCTGCTGGTGGCGGCCTTGATGGACAACCGCGAATCACACATCTTCGGCCGCCGCACCCTGCCGGAGATGGACCTGGCCTCGCTGGCCTGTGCCATCCAGAACCTGTGGCTGGCCGCGCGTGGCGAAGGGCTGGGCATGGGCTGGGTGTCGCTGTTCGACCCGCAGGCGTTGGCCACGTTGCTGGGCATGCCCGGCGGTGCCAAGCCGGTGGCGGTTCTGTGCCTTGGGCCGGTCGCCGAGTTCTATCCGGTGCCGATGTTGGTGCAGGAAAGCTGGGCCGAAGAGCGGCCCCTGAGTGAAATGCTTTACGAAAACCAATGGGGAGAGCGTCAATGAGCGTGGCCTTGCTGACCGTGGCCGGGGTGGCCCTGGACGCCTTGCTGGGCGAACCACAGCGCCGCCACCCCTTGGTGGCCTTCGGCAACATGGCCGGCAACCTTGAGCGCCGTCTGAATGCTGGCGGGCGTGGCTGGCGCAGCCACGGCGTGAGTGCGTGGTTCCTGGCGGTGGTGCCGCTGACCCTGGTGGCACTGATCCTTTCGTGGCTGCCGTATATCGGCTGGCTGGTTGACGTGCTGGCGCTTTACTGCGCCGTGGGGCTGCGCAGCCTGGGCGAGCATGTGCTGCCGGTGGCCAACGCTTTGCGCCAGGGCGATCTGGCGGAGGCGCGGCGCCGGGTTGGCTACCTGGTCAGCCGCGAAACGCGCGAACTGGACGAACCAGCGGTGGCCCGAGCGGCCACCGAGTCGGTGCTGGAGAACGGCAGCGATGCAGTGTTCGCCGCGTTGTTCTGGTTTGTGGTGGCCGGTGCGCCCGGCGTGGTGCTGTACCGCCTTAGCAACACGCTGGATGCCATGTGGGGTTACCGTAACGAACGTTTCGAGCGCTTTGGCTGGTGCGCGGCGCGCATCGACGATGTGCTCAACTATATACCTGCAAGGCTGGTGGCCCTGACGTATGCCCTGTTGGGCAAAACTCGTCTGGCCCTGGCCTGCTGGCGCAAGCAGGGGCCGCTGTGGGACAGCCCCAACGCCGGGCCGGTGATGGCTGCTGGCGCCGGTGCGCTGGGCGTGGCGCTGGGTGGCCCGGCGGTGTACCACGGCGAACTGCATGAGCGGCCGCGCCTGGGCGAGGGGCCAGTGGCTGATGCCGATGCCATCGAGCGCGGCTGGCAACTGGTGCAGCGCGGCGTGTGGCTGTGGCTGCTGGTGATTTGCCTGGGGGCCTATATCAATGCTTGAACATGGTGGCCGCCTGCTTCGCGCGGTGCAGCAATACGGTATCCCCCGTGAGCAGTGGCTCGACCTGTCCAGCGGCATTGCGCCCTGGCCATTCCCGATCCCGCCGATTCCCGTCGACGCCTGGGCCCGTCTGCCGGAAACCGAGGACGGCCTGGAGGACGCCGCGCGCGCGTATTACGGCGCCCGCCAGTTGCTGCCGGTCGCCGGCTCCCAGGCCGCGATCCAGGCCTTGCCGCTGCTGCGTACAGCCGCCCGGGTAGGCGTGCTGACGCCGTGCTATGCCGAACATCCCTATGCCTGGCAACGGGCGGGGCACCAACTGCTGGCGCTGGATGAAGCGCAAGTTGAGGCTGCGCTCGACGGCCTCGACGTGCTGGTGCTGGTGAACCCCAACAACCCGACCGGCCACCGGGTATCGCGCGAACGTCTGCTGGCTTGGCATGCTCGCCTGGCTGCCCGCGGTGGCTGGCTGCTGGTCGACGAAGCATTCATGGATAACACCCCGGCGGACAGCGTGGTGGACTGCGCCGAACGCCCGGGACTGATCGTGCTGCGCTCGTTTGGCAAGTTCTTCGGCCTGGCCGGCGTGCGCCTGGGCTTCGTTGCCGCCGAACGCAGCTTGCTGCTGCGCCTGGCCGAGCTGCTCGGACCCTGGACGGTCAATGGCCCGACCCGGGTACTGGCCCAGGCCAGTCTGGCTGATCAAGCTGCCCAGCGTGCGCAGGCCGAACGCTGTGCTGCTGCCAGCCAGCGGCTTGCGCACATGTTGCGCAGGGCCGGCCTGGCGCCCAGCGGCGGCTGCGACCTGTTCCAGTACGTGCGTAGCGAGCACGCTGCGCGACTGCATGAATTTCTCGCCCGGCGCGGCATCCTTGTACGGTTGTTCGAACAGCCAGCGGCCGTGCGCCTGGGGTTGCCTGCCTGCGCCGCGGACGAACAGCGCCTGGCCCACGCCTTGGCGACTTATCAAAAGGAAACGGCATGACGACCCTCATGGTGCAAGGCACCACCTCCGACGCAGGCAAGAGCACACTGGTGACCGCGTTGTGCCGCTGGCTGTTGCGCCAGGGTGTCGCTGTGGTGCCATTCAAGCCACAGAACATGGCGCTGAACAGCGCGGTGACGGCTGATGGCGGTGAAATCGGCCGTGCCCAGGCGGTGCAGGCCCAGGCCTGCCGGCTACAGCCGCACACCGACATGAACCCGGTGCTGCTCAAGCCCAACAGCGACACCGGCGCCCAGGTCATCATCCACGGTCGCGCGGTCACCAGCATGAATGCAGTGGCCTACCACGACTACAAGACCACGGCCATGCAGGCTGTGCTGGCTTCTCACCAGCGCCTGAGTGCCGCGTACCCGGTGGTCATGGTCGAGGGCGCGGGCTCGCCGGCTGAGATCAACCTGCGTGCCGGCGATATCGCCAACATGGGCTTTGCCGAAGCGGTGGACTGCCCGGTGATCCTGGTGGCCGACATCAACCGCGGTGGAGTGTTCGCCCATCTGGTGGGCACGCTGGAATTGCTGTCGACCAGTGAGCAGGCACGGGTCAAAGGCTTTGTCATCAACCGCTTCCGTGGTGATATTGCCCTGCTGCAGCCAGGGTTGGACTGGCTGGAACAACGCACCGGCAAACCGGTGCTGGGCGTCCTGCCTTACGTTACTGACCTGCACCTGGAAGCCGAAGACGGCATCGATGTGCGCCAGGGCGTCAAGCACGCGCGTGTGCTCAAGGTGATCGTGCCAGTGCTGCCGCGTATCAGTAACCACACCGACTTCGACCCGCTGCGCCTGCACCCGCAGGTGGACTTGCAGTTCATCGGCCCGGGTCAGCCGATTCCGGCGGCCGACCTCATCATCTTGCCGGGCTCCAAGAGCGTACGCGGCGACCTGGCACAACTGCGCGAGCGCGGTTGGGACAAGGCTATCGAGCGGCACCTGCGTTATGGCGGCAAGCTGATCGGTATCTGCGGTGGCCTGCAGATGCTGGGGCGCGAAGTGCATGATCCGCTGGGGCTGGAGGGGGGCGCAGGTTCAAGCCTGGGGCTCGGCCTGCTCGACTATGCCACGGTGCTCGAAGCCGAAAAGCAACTGCGAAATGTTGCCGGCACACTGAGCCTTGGGACGGCAACGGTAACCGGTTATGAAATTCATGCTGGCGTGACCACCGGGCCTGCTCTGGAGCAACCCGCGGTCCAACTGGCTGATGGCCGCCATGATGGAGCAGTCAGTGCCGATGGCCAGATCCTCGCCACCTACCTGCATGGCCTGTTCGAAGGCAGCCAGTCGTGTGCCGCGCTATTGCGCTGGGCCGGGCTGGAGGATGTGCAGGTTATCGACTACGAAGCGTTGCGCGAACACGACATCGAGCGCCTGGCCGATCTGGTGGAAAAGCACCTGGACACCGCACAATTGCGCCAGCTGTGTGGGGTGGCCTGATATGCGTAACCTGATCCTCGGTGGTGCCCGGTCTGGCAAAAGCCGCCTGGCTGAACAGTTGGCCAGTGCCAGCGGCTTGCCGGTGACCTACATCGCCACCAGCCAGCCGCTGGATGGTGAAATGAACGAACGTGTGTTGCTGCATCGCCAGCGTCGGCCGGATGACTGGGGGTTGATCGAAGAGCCCTTGGCCCTGGCTGCGGTACTGCGCGCCGAGGCGGCCGAAGGGCGCTGCCTGCTGGTGGATTGCCTGACCCTGTGGCTGACCAATTTGTTGATGCTGGACGACGACCAGCGCCTGGCCGAGGAGCGTGATGCCCTGCTGGCGTGCCTGGAGCAGTTACCTGGCACCCTTATCCTGGTCAGTAACGAAACCGGCCTGGGCGTCGTACCCATGGGCGAGCTGACCCGGCGCTATGTCGACCTGGCCGGCTGGCTGCACCAGGCCGTGGCCGAACGCTGTCAGCGTGTCGTGTTGACCGTGGCCGGCCTGCCCTTAATCCTCAAAGGACCTGCACTATGACCCAAGCCTGGTGGCGTGACGCCTGCCAACCCCTCGACAACGCCGCCATGGACCAGGCCCGCGCCCGTCAGCAGCAACTGACCAAACCTGCTGGCTCGCTTGGCCAACTTGAAGAGCTGGCCATTCAGTTGGCTGGCCTTCAGGGGCTTGAACGGCCAACGCTGGATAAGGTAGCCATCAGCATTTTTGCCGGTGACCACGGCGTGGTCGAAGAGGGCATCTCGGCCTATCCGCAGGCGGTGACCGGGCAGATGCTATGTAACTTCGTCGGCGGGGGCGCGGCGATCAGTGTGCTGGCGCGGCAGCTGCAGGCCAGCCTGGACGTGGTCGACCTGGGCACCATTGACGCGCAGCTGGAGCTGCCCGGCGTGCGCCATCTACGTCTGGGCACCGGTACTGCCAACTTTGCCCGCCAGCCCGCGATGACCGCAAACCAGCTGCAAGCGGCCTTGCAGGCGGGCCGCGACAGTGCCCAGCGCGCTGCCGAACAGGGCGCACAGCTGTTCATCGGTGGTGAGATGGGCATTGGTAACACCACCGCCGCCGCCGCTTTGGCCAGTGTTCTGCTAGGGTGCCCGGCGTCGGCGCTGAGCGGCCCAGGCACCGGCCTGGACAACGCCGGGGTGCAGCACAAGGCCGAAGTCATCGAGAGGGCGCTGCGACTGCATGGCTTGCGCGCTGAAGACCCGTTGCAGGCACTGGCTTGTGTTGGCGGTTTCGAGATCGCGGCGTTGGCCGGTGCCTACCTCGGTTGCGCGCAGGCGGGTGTCGCGGTGCTGGTGGATGGCTTTATCTGCAGTGTCGCTGCGCTCGTGGCAGTGCGCCTCAACCCGCAGTGTCGGGCCTGGTTGTTGTTCGCTCACCAGGGCGCTGAGCCCGGCCACAAGACCTTGCTTGCTGCGCTGCAGGCCGAACCCTTGCTGGCCTTGGGCTTGCGTCTGGGTGAGGGCAGTGGCGCTGCCCTGGCGGTGCCGCTGTTGCGCCTGGCCTGTGCGCTGCATGGGCAGATGGCGACCTTTGCCGAGGCCGCGGTGGCGGACCGCCCGGCATGATCCTCGACTTGCTGCGCCATGGTGAAACGGAACAGGGCGGCCTGCGTGGCAGCCTTGATGATGCCTTGACCGACAAGGGCTGGGTGCAGATGCGCCGCGCCGTGGCCGACGCCGGTCCATGGCAGGTGCTGGTCAGCTCGCCGCTGCAGCGCTGTGGGCGTTTCGCCGATGAGCTGGGTGCGCAGTTGAACCTGCCAGTGCAGCGTGAGCCCGCCCTGCAGGAACTGCACTTCGGTGATTGGGAGGGCCAAAGTGCCGCGCAGATCATGGAGCACCAGGCCGATGCACTGGGCCGTTTCTGGGCCGACCCTTACGCCTTCACACCGCCCAATGGCGAGCCGGTCGAGGCGTTTGCCGAACGGGTGCTGGCGGCTGTCGAGCGTTTGCGCCTTCAGCATGCCGGCAAGCGCGTGCTGCTGGTGACCCATGGTGGCGTGATGCGGCTGTTACTGGCCCGTGCCCGTGGCTTGCCCAGGGAGCAGTTGCTGCAGGTCGAGGTTGGCCATGGCGCGTTGATGCGGCTGGTGCCGGGTGGCGATGGGCAACTGGTCGAGGCACCCTGAGATGTTGCCGTTCTGGATCGCCTTGCAGTTTCTCAGCAGCCTGCCGGTTAGCCTGCCGGGCATGCCGGCACCGCGTGAGGTGGGGCGTTCGCTGCTGTACTACCCGCTGGTCGGGCTGCTGTTCGGCTTGCTGCTGTGGTTGGCCAGCCATCTGCTTCAGGGCACGCCGCCGCCGCTGCACGCGGCTTTGCTGCTGACGTTGTGGGTACTGCTCAGTGGTGCCTTGCACCTGGATGGCCTGGCGGACAGTGCCGACGCCTGGCTAGGTGGTTTCGGCGACCGTGAACGCACCTTGCTGATCATGAAAGACCCGCGCAGTGGGCCGATAGCCGTGGTCACCCTGGTCTTGGTGTTGCTGCTGAAGTTTTGCGCATTGTGGGTGCTGGTCGGGCAGGGCGTCGGGGCGCAATTGCTGCTGGCGCCGTTAATCGGGCGGGCGGCTATGTTGGGTCTGTTCCTTTGTACACCTTATGTGCGACCTGGCGGGTTGGGCCAGGCGTTGGCCGAACATATGCCCCGGTGCGCGGCGGGGTGGGTGTTGCTGGTTTGTGGGCTGTTCTGCCTCTTCCTGGGCGGATGGAGCGTGCTGCTGGCGCTGGCGGTGTTTGCCTGGTTGCGGCATCTGATGTGCCGGCGCCTGGGCGGGACCACCGGTGATACCGCCGGTGCGTTGCTGGAGCTGCTGGAGCTGGCCGTCGTACTCGGTTTGGCGCTGGGGCTTTGAGCTGGACGGCCCTTTCGGGGCCGCTTTGCAGTGCTTTCGCAGCAGGCCATAGGGGGGGAGGGGGCCAGTAACTTCCAGAAACGGTCCGGTAGCGCCTGCCTCTTGCTTGTCGGCGTATCCTCAGCCTCCCCCCAGCAATCAGGTAGGCTTCCCGTGCGTCACTGGATCTTTGCCAGTCTTTTGGTCCTGTCCACCCTCCCAGCCACTGCTGCAGATCTCATGGCGTTCTGGGACACCCCACGCCACGGCGGCAACAGTTTCAACCGGCTGCCACCCGATCAGGCCTACTTCGATGCCCTGAGGGGGTACGGCGCTACCTGGGTGCGGCTGTCGTACGACAAATGGCAACCGGTGAAACGTGATTTCCTCCTCGGCAGTGCCGATACCTATGACGGCCTGCCCGAAGCCGACCTGGCGGTGCTGCGTGCCACCCTCGACCGGGCGCACCAGGCGGGGCTCAAGGTGGTCATCGCGCCACTCTCGCTACCGGGTATGCGCTGGTCGCAAAACAACCAGGGCCAGTTCGATGATCGCCTGTGGCAAGACAAACGCTACTGGTCCCAGGCTGCGGCGTTCTGGCGAGATATGGCGCGCGAACTGAAAAGTCATCCGGCCATCGCGGCCTACAACCTGATCAATGAGCCAGCACCGGAGAAACAGGGTGGCCTGGATGAACATGCCGAACTCGGGCAGATGCAGCAGTGGTATGCGCAAGCGCAGGGCGGTGCGCGCGATCTGCCCTTGCTGTACCGGCAACTGATAGCGGCCATTCGCGAAGAAGACGCTGACACGCCGATCATGGTCGATGCTGGCTGGTATGCTGGCGCAGACGCGTTCGGCTACTGGCCGGCGCCGCTGGAAGACGCGCGAGTGCTGTACAGCGTGCACATGTATGAGCCCTATGCCGCTACCAGTGCGCCGAACATGGCGCGCAAGCATCCCATCGCCTATCCAGGCCCCGTACCTTTTGCCGGGCAGACCCAGCTGTGGGATGGGCAACGCGTCGAACGCTACCTGCGCCAGCCGCTGGCATGGGCCGAAGCCATGGGGCTGCCGCATTCTCGCCTGGTGGTGGGAGAGTTTGGCTGCATGCGCAGGTTGCCGGGTTGTCGGCAGTATCTTGAAGATGTACTCGTCGTGCTGGATCGCAACCGGTTGCACTGGGCGTTCTATAGCTTCCGTGAAGACAGCTGGGATGGCATGGACTACGAACTGGGCGCGGCGAAGGTGCCGTGGCGCTACTGGCAGGCGGTCGAGCAGGGCGCGCCAGACCCCCTGGCGCGCAAGGCCACGGTTGAGTTCGAGCCGATCCGCAGGCGCTTGAACCCGGACTGACGCTTCTCACCCCTTGTGAAACTTCTTGCAACAGTCAGTATGCGGGTATATACACGTATCCATGCTGACCAGTGAATGCATCTGTACCCACCTGCGTCGTGCCGCCCGCGGGGTGAGCCGGCATTACGACGAAGCCCTTGCCGGCTTCGGGGTCAATGTCGCCCAGTTTTCCCTGCTGCGTCACCTGCAACGGCTCGACCGACCCAGCATCACAGTCCTGGCTGAAGCCATGGGACTTGAGCGCAGTACCCTGGGCCGTAATCTGCGTGTGCTGGAGGCGGATGGGCTGGTAGCACTGGGCGATGGCGACGACCAGCGTAACCGCGTGGTGCTGTTGACCGCAGCGGGTAAGCAACTGTTGCACGTTGCCCACCCAGCTTGGGAGCAGGCGCAGAAAGAGCTGGTTGAACGGCTCGGGGTGGGGCAGCGGGATGAGCTGGTGCGACTGCTGAAACAACTGGCCTGAATCGATACGACTATAAGCGGGTATATACCCGCAAAACCTTGCGATGAGCGGGAGATAACGAAAATGACTTCGGTGTGGCGAACCAGCGGATGGGTATTGGTGGGGGCGGCCTTGATACTGGCGCTGTCTTTGGGCGTACGACACGGCTTCGGCCTGTTCCTGGCGCCGATGAGTGCTGATTTTGGCTGGGGGCGTGAGGTGTTTGCCTTCGCCATTGCCCTGCAGAACCTGATCTGGGGGCTGGCGCAGCCGTTCGCTGGCGCCTTGGCCGACCGGCTTGGCGCGGCGCGGGTGGTCATCATCGGCGGTATTCTCTATGCCGTCGGCTTGATCCTGATGGGCATGGCTGATTCGGCCTGGTCGTTATCGCTGAGTGCGGGGTTGCTGATCGGCATTGGCCTGTCCGGCACGTCGTTCTCGGTCATCCTCGGTGTGGTCGGGCGTGCTGTGCCGGCCGAAAAACGCAGTATGGCCATGGGGATCGCCAGCGCCGCCGGGTCATTCGGCCAGTTCGCCATGTTGCCGGGCACCCTTGGTCTGATTCAGTGGCTGGGCTGGTCGGCAGCGTTGCTGGTGCTGGGGCTGATGGTGGCGTTCATCGTGCCTTTCGTCGGCCTGCTGCGCGATCGCCCGTTACCCAGTCACGGTGCCGAGCAGACCCTGGGCCAGGCGCTGCGCGAGGCGTGCACGCACTCCGGCTTCTGGTTGCTGGCGCTGGGCTTTTTTGTCTGTGGCTTCCAGGTCGTGTTCATTGGCGTGCACCTGCCGGCCTACCTGGTTGACCAGCACCTGGCTGCGACCACCGGTACGACAGTGCTGGCGCTGGTCGGCCTGTTCAACATCGTCGGAACCTTCACCGCTGGCTGGTTGGGCGGGCGCATGTCCAAGCCGCGCCTGCTGACCGGTTTGTACCTGCTGCGCGCGGTGGTGATCGTGCTGTTCCTGTGGGCGCCGGTGAGCGAGTTCAGTGCTTATCTGTTCGGTATTGCCATGGGCCTGCTGTGGTTGTCCACGGTACCGTTGACCAATGGTACCGTGGCCACCGTGTTCGGGGTGCGTAACCTGTCCATGCTGGGCGGTATCGTGTTCCTGTTCCATCAGTTGGGCGCGTTCCTGGGGGGGTGGCTGGGTGGGGTGGTGTATGACCGCACCGGTAGCTACGACCTGGTTTGGCAGATATCCATCCTGCTCAGCTTGCTGGCTGCTGCCCTTAACTGGCCGGTGCGCGAACGCCCGGTTGCACGCCTTCAGGCCCAGGCAGCATGAACCGCTACCTGCTCCGCGGGCTGTTGGCGGTTGCCGCGCTGTTGCTGTTGGCACTGGTGTGGTGGGGCTGGCATCAGGGAGGGATGG
Organism: Pseudomonas sp. FYR_5; assembly: GCF_043106315.1. Lineage (NCBI taxonomy): Bacteria > Pseudomonadati > Pseudomonadota > Gammaproteobacteria > Pseudomonadales > Pseudomonadaceae > Pseudomonas > Pseudomonas sp. FYR_5. The sequence continues at coordinate 66,174 of NZ_JBICMK010000054.1, forward strand.
CGCTGATGCAACTGGGCATGAGTGTGTGTTAGGCGCTACCCTGCAAGCTCAAGGGTTGTCATGCGGGAGAAACGAGTCATGCGTGCACATTGGTTGACGGTGCCAGTGCTGGCCCTGCTTGCCAGTACATCGAGCTGGGCAGCGGATTGCCCGGCGTTGTTGCAGGGCAGCCTGCCGGAATTGCGCGGCAAGGGGCAGGTCGAGCTGTGCGAACGCTTTGCCGGCAAGCCGCTCGTGGTGGTGAACACTGCCAGTTATTGCGGTTTTGCCCCGCAGTTCGAGGGGCTTGAGGCGACGTATAAGGAATATCACGAGCAAGGGCTGGAAATGCTCGGCGTGCCGTCCAATGACTTCAAGCAGGAAGACGCCGACAGTGAGAAGACTGCCAAGGTTTGCTATGCCAACTACGGCGTCACCTTCACCATGACCAAGACGCAGGCGGTGCGGGGCAAGGATGCGATACCGCTGTTCGCGGAGCTGGCCAGCCAGAGCAGTGCGCCGAAGTGGAATTTCTACAAGTATGTTGTCGATCGCAAGGGCAAGGTGATCGGTAACTTCTCCAGCCTGACCAAACCGGATGATCCCGCATTCCGCGCCGCTATCGAAAAGGCCATCGCCTCACAGCAGTAACCAGGCTGATCTTGCTGCGACTTCCGCTTCTAAGTGCGAGGCAGTTCAGGCGATGCAGATTGCGACTTCAGGAGGCCGAGCGCAGGCCTCCTGACGTCGTGAAGATCAAGATCAAAAACAGGAAGTGGCTGGCTGCAGGCCACTTCACCGTGCATGCACGGTAATCGCCACCAGCCGCATCACCACCGGCCGGACCACCAGCACACACACAAATGCCACCGGCATCGCCAGCTGATAGGCCTTGAGCACATTGCCCAGATACTCCGGGGTAATCCCGGCATTGGCAGCCGTGATCACAAAGCACATCAACAGCGCCATGATCGACGACATGAAGAACGCGAAAACGTAGGGGGTAGCGACCGGGTGTAATTTGCGTCGACCACGCGACCGGGAAAGGTTGCTCATGCGAACTCCTGAAAGCTGAGTGGAAGCGCAGATTAGCAACGTGCACGCCTGCAGCTGTAGACCCGCAGCATTGAGTTCTTTATAAAGAAATCATTACGAATCCAAGAGCTCACCATGGACCTGCTCAACGCCATCCGCTGCTTCATCAAGGTGGTCGAGGCCGGTAGCATTGCCGCTGGCGCCCGTAACATCGGCCTTAGCCCGGCAGCCGTCAGCCAGAATCTGGCGCGGCTGGAAGGCCACCTGCAAGTGCGTCTGCTCAGCCGAACCACACGCAGCATGGCCCTGACGCCCTCTGGTGCTCAGTATTACGAGCGTGTAAAGCACATCGAGCGTGATCTGGTCCTGGCCGAACAGGCAGTGACAACACCCGACAGCGAGCCTCAGGGGCGGTTGTGCATTGCCTCGACCTCTGCCTTCGGGCGCCATGTGCTGGCACCGTTGATACCTGCTTTCAGTGCCCGCTACCCCTTACTTTCGATAGAGTTGGTAACGACTGATCGTCGGGTCAACCATGCCCGTGAAGACGTTGACGTGAGCCTGCGCATTGCGCCGCAGCTCGAAGACCAGTTGCTGGCCCGGCGCGTCGCCCGCATTCCGTTCATTTGTTGTGCCTCACCTGGCTACCTGCAAAGTGCTGGCGTACCTGGCACGCCCGAGGCCTTGCGCGGGCACCGTTGCCTTGTGTTTCGCTACCCGGTGGATGGCCGCTTCCTGCGCTGGGGCTTCATACGGGACGGCCTGCGTTTTGAAGCGGAATTCGGCAATGTATTGATCAGCGACGATATCGATGCCCTGACCCAGATGGCCCTGCACGATGGTGGCATCACCCGCCTGGCCGAGTTCATTGTGCGGCCACACCTGGCCTCGGGCGCCTTGGTGCCGCTGTTCGAATACTGCGACAGCAGCCAGGCTTACGCCCAGACCGAGCCCATGGACATCTACCTGTGCCTGGCCGATCGCTTTGCCATGACCACCAAGGTGCGCGTTTTCATGGACTATCTGCGCGAGTGCCTGGGCGACAGCTGGCAACTGCAGGCATGAAAAAAAACCGCCACGAAGGCGGTTTTCATGTGACGCGCAAGAATCAGAAGCGGTAGGTGAGGGATGCACCGATACCGTGAGCGCTGTTCTCGTACTTGGCCTGGTAGCTGCCTTTGGTCGCGCTGACCTGATTGACCTTGGTGTCCTCCTCCCACAGGTAGGAGTAGGCGACGTCAATGGTCATGTCGTCGTTCGGGCTCCAGCCGGCACCCAGGCTGAACACCTTGCGGTCGCCAGTCGGGATGCGCGGCGAACGATCGTGGTTGTTGGTTGGCGACTGGTCGACGGTGAAGCCGGTACGCAGTACCCACTCCTTGTTGACCTTGTAGGATGCACCAATGGCGTGAGCCCAGGTGTCATGCCAGTTCTGCTCTTCGGTGATGGTCTGGAACGCCGAACCTGCCAGTGGCGCCGGCACATCGTTCTGCACGGTGATGTCTTCCAGGCGGCTCCAGCGCGTCCAGGTGCTGCCTGCGTACAGGGTCCATTGGTCGTCCAGTTCATGGGTAACCGAAAGGTCGACGGATTCAGGCGTCTTGATCTTCAGGCTGGCGTCAAACTTGTTGCCATTGAATGGCCCGATCAGCGGGGTGCTGACACGGGTCTTGCCCTCGAGCTTGTAGTCGACCATCGAGTGATAGGTAAGACCGACACGGGTGCGGTCGGTGGCCTGGACCAGAATACCGATGTTGTAGCCAACGGCGGTATCGTCGCCCTTGATCTTCACTTCGCCGTCGTTACGGCCCGGGGTGAACGGGTTGATCAGGCTCGAGCCCAGTTCCCCTTCGATGCGGTTGATGGTCGGGCCAAAACCGATCGAGACCTTGTCGTTGAAGGCATAGCTGACAGTCGGCTGGAAGGTGACAACCTGTACGTGGCTCTTCTTGCCCCAGTAGCGCGCGGCATCATCGCTGCCGTAGTCGGTTACCAGGCCGAACGGTACGTAGACACCGAAACCGACGCTCCAGTGGTCATCGATCGGCTTGACGTAGTAACCCATGGGTACGCCAACGACAGGCACCATGTCACCATCGGTTTCCCCCCCGAGGTTGCTGCCTGGGCCCGATATGTCGGTCTTGGCGATGACGGCAGCGCCGCCCACGGTGAACTGTTCGCGCTTGAGGCGGGACATGCCGGCCGGGTTGCCGAATACGGTACTGGCATCTTCGGCAGAAGAAGAACGTCCCGCGAAACCTGTCCCCATGCTGCTGATGCTCTGTTCGTTGAGCGCGAAGCCGCTGGCGAGCAGTTGGCTGGAAGCAAGCGCAACGGCTAAGCCGAGGGAGGTTTTGAGCATTACTTTTTTCATTATTAGAAAACTCCTTGGGATCTCCGGGGCGAAAAGCTACCAACAAATCACGCGCCGCGCTATAGGCTCAATCGCAGGAGTTAGAGCGGTTTTGTAGGACAATCCGACCAAAATTCCCTTTTTTCCGGTATAGTTGTAGGACGCGTCTCAAGATGCCTGTGGCAATTTCTGATCTATGCAGGCATGCCAGGCGTGGGTGAAGTCGCGCAGGCGACCCTGGGGGTTGAAAATCTGTCGCCAGATCCGCGCCAGTGCCAGTAGATCGTCCGCCGCAGGCAATGGTGTGGCCTGCTCTTCGATGAGCATCCAGGCAATGGCAGTGGAATAGCGCAGGTTGACGGTGAGCTCCAGGTGCGGGCCACCAAGGAAGGCGTGCTGGCTGGCCAGGCCGCGAATCAGGCTGGCTAGGTCGGGATCACGGGCCAGGTATTCGTCCCAGAGCGCCTGGTGACGTTGCTCGCCGATACGGTAAAGGCCGTGCCCGCGCCGGTCATGCAGGGCTGAGCCGAGGGCTGACTGACTGGCGGCGATGCCCAGTAACAAGGCTTCGGCGCTGGCGCAGTGACGGTTCAGGTAGACCAGGGTGGGTCGGATCACATACTGACACAATTCATTCGCCGCAATACCCATGATGCCCTCGAGCAGGTAAGGGCCGGACGGGCGCTGGAGCTTGGCAGCTGGTGAATGATCAGGCCCGCCGGGAGCGGAAAGCACCGCTCGAGTTGAAGTGTAGTGTGATAATCGTGGTGTAAAGAGCTGTTTTTAAATCGATTACTGCCTGATGCTCCGGGCCATATGCCCTAAGGCAATTACGCCAGGAGCGTTCAGGCAGTCTTGCGATTGGATGATTCAGCGCTTGAATACCCCGGCATTCGCCGGTCACGCGGTAAGCGACTGACGAGTCCTGGCGATCACCGCCTGCAGCGGTTCGCTGCGGCTGTACTGTTCGTGGTACAGGCGTTCGGTGTGGCAGGCAACGCCGTGTTCGTCTACCAAGGTAAAGCTGAAGCTGCCCTTGCGTGGGGCAACGATAAGGCACTTCAACGGCGAGAAGGCCTGGGAGAGGGTGCCAATGGCAGCCTGAATCTGATGATGAGTTTGCATATTGTTGGAGGTTCCTGCTTTAAACACGGGGATAAGATCCGTGCATGATAGAAACGTTCCAGTGACGCCTTTATTAAGGGACGAACGAACCTGACTGGAACAGGGCAGCCAGAGGGGGCGCAATCAAATGTAGGCGCTTGGGCTGACTGGTAGGTACTTCGGAAGGCAGGCAGCACGCCGAGGCCAAGGTTCTAGGCCGTCGAGGTGGGATCCTGATCAATCTGTCATGTGATTCATGCTTGCGCAGCGCAGTGCTGGCGAGTGAATCATTGAATGGGCCGGTCCTTGTTTCAGCAGAACTGCTCTTGGGGGGAACAAGTCTGCAAGGACGCTTGCGGCCAAAATTGACTTTCAGCTTGGTACTAACGAGGGGCACCTTACCGGAAGTGCAGGTGTTTGGCAAGCAGTATGTGTGTTCAAGTGAGCCGCGCAGTATGGCGCGAATTCTCGCTGCTGTGAAGAGGGGGTAAATGGCCTTTATGCGGGCCGATGTGTCCTTTTCGTGCACGGAAATGAAGGTTTATGGTGCACTTGTTCACATTCGGGGCAGCGCTTGTAACGGCTTGATAACACCACCCGGCAGCCTCGCCAATGCCTTGACTGCGTGGTTAAGTCAATGAAAAAAAACACTATTTTTAGCTGGTGAAAAAATCGTCAGTTTGACCAAAGCCCCCAATTCACGGGGGTTTGAGGGGTGTGATAGGGGGTTGTCCACCGAGTTATCCACAGGAACTGTGGATTGTCCCGAGCGCTTGCTCTAGCACGGGCGTGCCAGCAACGGGATGAACTGTCCGACAATCCCCATGCTCCAAAAGACCGGTTGGTCATCCTCCTGGAAACGTCAAGAAAAGATCATTGAATTTTTTTCAATACTCCAGAAATCGACAGGCCAGGGTGAAAAAAAAAGAGTAGAGTGGCGCGCTTTTCGAGTTACCAAAACCTGTTGCTCATGAAGTTTCGCGGTAAACACCTCGCCAGCCCCGTTGCATCGACACTTGCACCTCCCGCCAAACGCTTTTCCCTGAAAGTGGCCCTGTGGTTGCTCGATAGCCCGCGCCTGGGCGATAAACCTCAGGTCAAGCACCTGGCCGGGCGCCTGTTGAAGCAGCCGGCGCGCCAAGGTGTGGTTGTGGCGCAGAGCCGCCTGGGGCAGATGCTGTGCCGCGACTGTGGCAATGCCCGCGACCGGCGTATTGGCCATGAGCTGCTGCGTCAGGCAGCCCGCGCAGGGGATCGTCGGGCGCAGTTGGAGTACGCTCGGCTGTGTCGGCAAAACGAGCCGGAGCAGGCGCGCTATTGGCTTGAGCTTGCCGCAGGGCAGGGCTCGCAGGAAGCGCGGCGGTTGCTGCGACAGTGGTTTCCTGCCTGAGCTTCGTTGCCTGTGCGGGCCCTTTTGCGAGCAATCCCCGATGTGTGTCCATCACCGTGGTAGGAGCGGGTTTACCCGCGAATACGGTAGCGGCGGCAACGGTGAACGGCGGGTGGAAATTGGCCAGCAGGGCCGGCCTCTTCGCGGGT
>NZ_JBICMK010000055.1:0-53234 GCF_043106315.1 Pseudomonas sp. FYR_5
CGGGTAAACCCGCTCCTACGACGGCCTGTGCACATGTGTGCAGGAGCGGGTTTACCCGCGAAGAGGCCCGACCGGGTGACCGCTAGTTCAGATCACAGCCTGAACCGCCCAACCAACCCTTGCAAATGGGTCCCCAACCGCGCCAGTTCCACGCTGGAACTGGCGGTCTCCTCACTCGCCGCCGAGGTCTGGTCGGAAATATCACGCACATTCATAACGCTGCGGTTGATCTCCTCGGCCACCGCCGTCTGCTCCTCGGCCGCCGTGGCAATCTGCTGGTTCATCGCCTGAATCGACGACACCGTGCGGGTGATGGTTTCCAACGAGCTGCCGGCGCGGCGGGTCAGCTCGACGCTGCTGTCGGTCAGTTGTCGGCTGTTGTCCATCACGCTGGCCACCCGTTGGGTGCCGCTTTGCAGGCCGGCAATCAACTCCTCAATCTCTTCGGTCGATTGCTGTGTGCGTTGGGCCAAGCTACGCACTTCGTCGGCAACCACGGCAAAGCCACGCCCGGCCTCACCGGCGCGGGCCGCTTCGATGGCCGCGTTGAGGGCCAGCAGGTTGGTTTGCTGGGCCACCGATTTGATCACGTCGAGTACGCTGCCGATCTTGTCGCTTTCGGTCTTGAGCAGGTTCATCGCTTCGCTGGAGTTGACCACTTCGCTTGCCAGGCGCTCGATCTGTGCCACCGCCTCGCCCACCACGCGATCGCCCTCGCGGGCCTGCTGGTCGGCCATCAGGGCGGCTTCCGAAGCCTGTTCGGCATTGCGTGCCACATCGTGCACGGTGGCTGTCATCTGGTTCATGGCCGTCGCCACCTGGTCGGTTTCGACCTTCTGGTTGTTGACCCCGGCGCTGGTCTGTTCTGTCACCGCCGACAGCTCCTCGGCAGCGCTGGCGATCTGCGTGACGCCGTCGCCAATGCCGCCGATCAGCTCACGCAAGCCCTGGGTCATGCGATGCATGCTGGCCTGCAATTGGCCCAGTTCGTCGCGGCGTTGTACTTGCAGGCTCTGGGTCAGGTCTCCGCTGGCCACACGTTCTGCGGCGCGCAGGGTTTGGCGCAGAGGGATGATGATCTGCCGGGTAATGGCCCAGGCAGCCAGCAGGCCAAGGGCCAATGCCAGCACGGTGGCGACTGTGAGCAGTGTTTTGGCCTGCGCGGCCGCGGCATTACGCACCTCGGTTTGCGAGGTGGTCATCGTCTGGCTGGCCTGCAGCAGTACCGTGCCTTGTTCAGCCATGCTTTGCAGCGCTTGCTCACTGGCACGCTGGGCGTCGCCGAACTGGGTCACGGCATCGCGGTAGCCGCCCATGGCCGTGGCGGCATCATCCAGGCTGGCAGCATGTTCGGCTGGCACTTTGGCCGGCAGTGCGCGCAGCTCGGCCAAGGCCTGGTCGATGGCTTTCAGTGCCGTTTGCTGGAAGTCGGCATTGCCGCTGTAGGTGTAGCCACGCACCTGGAAACGCGCTTGTTGCAGCAGGGCGCTGACGTCCACCGCGTGCTGGTACTGATTGATGTCTGCACCCTGCAGCAGGCTGCGCTGTACGCGGCCAATCAACTCCACGACTTTATCGGCGCTGCTACCCAGTACATCACGGCTGGCTTCGCGGCGTTGGTCGGCCTGCTTCAGCTCGTTGAATGCCTGCTGGTAGACGCGCACTGCCTCGCGCTGCTGTTCGAGGCGCTGGCGGTCGGCGGGTTGCTCGATCTGGCCAAGCATCAGTTGCACCTGGCGGTCGAGGTTGCCCAGGGCTTTTTCCAACTCTGCCAGCGAAGCGTCGTCGCGGCGGCGATCATAGAGCTGGCGGGCGATGCGCAGTTCCTGGGTGTATTGCTGGACGACAGAGATATTTCCCAGTTTGTCGCCACGGTCGATGATGCTGTCCATGCCGTGCCAGCCGACCAGGGTAATGGCCAAGGTCAACAGCAGCACCAGGCCGAAGCCCAGCCCCAGTTTGCGATTGACGCTCACATTGCCCAGCGATTGGGCTAACCATTGATACATGTTCGACTCCCCGGCGGCTTGGCAGCACAAATAATTGTTTTGTTGCCAAGGCCATCGGCCCGGAAGAGGGAAACTTGATGGGCGAAAAAGGGGTGATTGTGTCAGAAAATACGCGAAAGCAGCGCGGTGACGGCGGTCTCCACCCGCAAGATGCGATCACCCAGCTGCACCGGCGCCAGGCCTGCCTTGCCCAGCAGGTCGATCTCGTAGGGGATCCAGCCACCCTCGGGGCCAATGGCCAGGGTAACGGCTTGTTCTACGGCGCGCGGACAGGCTGGGTAAGGGCCGGGGTGGCCGACCAGCCCCAAAGTGCCGGCGGCGATGGTGGGCAGGCGGTCTTCGACAAAAGGCTTGAAGCGCTTTTCGATGATCACCTCGGGCAGCACGGTGTCGCGCGCCTGTTCCAGGCCCAGGATCAGGTTCTCGCGAATGGTGTCGGGCTGCAGGAAGGGCGTTTGCCAGAAGCTTTTCTCGACCTTGTAGCTGTTCAGCAGGATCAGCCGCGGTACACCCAGTGTGGCCACGGTCTGGAACAGCCGTCGCAGCATTTTCGGCCGAGGTACCGCCAGCACCAGGGTCAGCGGCAGCTTGGCCGGTGGCTGCCGGTCGAAGGTCACTGCCAGCTCGGCTTCGTGTTTTTCCAGGCGCAGCACCGTGGCCTTGCCCATCAGGCCATTGATACGGCCCACGCGCAGGTTGTCGCCCACCACCACGCGGTGGATTTCCTGCATATGGGTGAAGCGCCGATCAGCAAGAACGACGCGGTTGGCCGAAACGAAGTCGGTCTCTTCAAGAAGCAACAGGTTCACGGTTGGGTCGCAGGTGGCTGGTCGTTATGGTCGTCGGCGGTTTCGTCGTGGGCGCTGCGCTTGCGGATCAGGCTGCCGCACAGCACACCGATCTCGAACAGCAGCCACATGGGCACGGCCAGCAGGGTCTGGGAGAAAATGTCCGGTGGGGTGAGGACCATGCCGACCACGAAGCAGCCGATGATCACATAGGGGCGGGCCTTTTTCAGGTACTTCACGTCGACGACGCCGATCCACACCAGCAGCACCACTGCCACCGGGATTTCGAAGGCCACGCCAAAGGCGAAGAACAGCGTCATCACGAAGTCGAGATAGCTTGCGATGTCGGTCATCATCGAAACGCCTTCTGGCGTGGCGCTGGCGAAGAAACCGAAGATCAGCGGGAATACCAGAAAATAGGCGAAGGCCATGCCGGCATAGAACAGGAAGATGCTCGACACCAACAGTGGAATGGCGATGCGCTTTTCATGGCGGTATAGCCCTGGCGCGATAAAGCCCCAGATCTGCTGGAGGATGAACGGGATGGCCAGGAACAGCGAGACGATCATGGTCAGCTTGAACGGCGTGAGGAACGGCGAGGCCACATCGGTGGCGATCATCGTTGCATCGGCCGGCAAGTGCTCGCGCAGTGGCGCGGAAACCAGTGTGTAGATCTGCTGGGCGAAGGAGAACAGCCCGGCAAAGATCAGGAAAATGACGGCAACGCAGCGCAGCAGGCGGGTGCGCAGTTCGGTCAGGTGCGAAACCAGCGGCATTGGCTGGTCGTGTTCCGGGTTCTCGCTCATGGGGCTCGCGGCGGTTGAGGCGGTTCAGAAGAAGCGGCCGGGGTGGCAGCTGGCTCGACAACCGGCCTGGTTTCGAGCCCGGCAGGTGGCTGCACACTGGCCGTGGTCACTGGCGGCTGTGCGGGTGGCGCTAGCGGGTTGAGGATGCGCTTGGCTTCCTCTTCCATCTGCAGGATGTGCTCATTGTGCAGCTGGCGGCGGATGTCGTCGGCGCCAATTTCGCGCTCCACTTCCATCTTGATGCTGTTGAAGCTGCGCTTGAGCCGCCCGATCCACAGGCCTGCCGTGCGCGCGGCATCCGGCAGGCGCTCGGGGCCGAGCACCAGCAGGGCGACCAGGCCGACGAGCAGCAGCTCGCTGAAACTCATGCCGAACATGGGTCAGTCTTTCCGCTGCGGCTCTTGGACCGGTTGTGCCTGGCCTTCGATTGTGTGGCCTTGTTGCGGCTGCGCGGTGTTTTGCACCGGCGGCACAGGCTGGGCAGGCGGCGGAGTCTGCTCGGCCGGCTTGGACTCTTCCTCGTTCATGGCCTTGCGGAAGCCCTTGATCGATTCGCCTAGGTCGCTGCCGAAGTTCTTCAGCTTCTTGGTGCCGAACACCAGGACCACGACGACCAGCAGGACGATCCAGTGTTTCCAGTCAAAGATACCCATTTCGTACTCCTGAAAATTGTGTGTTGGCCCTATCCGGGCTGCACGGTGCCCCCAATTGAACGTCAGGCAGATGGCTGGCGTGCGGCCTTCTCATCATGCCCGGACAAGCCGAAGCGGCGTTCCAGCTCATCCAGCACGGCTTGCGGATGCTGGCCCAGCGCACTGAGCATCACCAGGCTATGAAACCACAGGTCGGCGGTTTCGTAGATGACATCGCTGTAATCCTTGCTGATCTGGGCATCCTTGGCCGCGATGATCGTTTCGACCGACTCTTCGCCGAGCTTTTCAAGGATCTTGTTCAGGCCCTTGTGGTACAGGCTGGCCACGTAGGAGCTGTCAGGCGCCGCTTGCTTGCGTTCTTCAAGCACTTCGGCCAGGCGGTTGAGGGTGTCGCTCATGTCAGTGTCCTGCGTTGTAGATGGCATCCGGATCCTTCAGGACCGGGTCGACGATTTTCCACTGGCCGTCTTCATAGACGCGGTAGAAGCAGCTTTCACGACCGGTATGGCAGGCGATATGGCCCAGTTGCTCGACCATCAGGATGATCACGTCGGCGTCGCAGTCCAGGCGCAGCTCATGCAGTTTTTGCACATGCCCGGATTCCTCGCCTTTACGCCACAGCTTGCCACGCGAACGCGACCAGTAGATGGCACGCTGCTCGGCGGCGGTCAGGGCCAGCGATTCACGGTTCATCCAGGCCATCATCAGCACACGTCCGGTCTTGTGGTCCTGAGCGATTGCCGGTACCAGGCCATCGCTGTTCCACTTGATCTCGTCCAGCCAGTCTTTCATCGTCGACTCCAAAGCGGGCCCGTTCCTGTGCCAGGCCCTTTGCGCTAGTGTGCCAGCCACAGGCGCGGCTGGCTATTGGCGCACGATCAGGTAAAGGCCCGCAGCCAGCATCAACCAGGCGGGCCAGGCGGCCGGGGCGGCCAGGCTGGCGGTTTCAGCAGCGCCTGCGGCCAAAACTGCGCCACCGCCGAGCAGGCCGGCGCCGAGCAGGCGCAGCGCCCAGCGGTCGCCCTGGCGGCGCCGTTCCGGCAATTGTGGATCGTGCAGGTGAGGCTGCGACAGGCGTTCGAGCAGGTCGCGGGTCATGCCGGCCAGGTGTGGCAGTTGCTCGACCTGGCTGTGCAGGTTGCCGAACACGGCCTTGGGGCTATAGCGGTCGCGCATCCAGCGTTCGAGGTACGGTTTGGCGGTGCTCCACAGGTCCAGGTCGGGGTACAGCTGACGGCCCAGGCCTTCGATGTTGAGCAGGGTTTTCTGCAGCAATACCAACTGTGGCTGCACTTCCATGTTGAAGCGCCGTGCGGTCTGGAACAGGCGCATCAGCACTTGGCCGAAGGAAATATCTTTTAACGGTTTTTCGAAGATCGGCTCGCACACGGTGCGAATCGCTGCTTCGAACTCGTTGACCTTGGTGTTTGCCGGCACCCAGCCCGAGTCGATGTGCAACTGGGCCACGCGGCGGTAGTCACGTTTGAAGAAGGCAAACAGGTTGCGCGCCAGGTAGTCCTGGTCCTCGGCGGTGAGGCTGCCGACGATGCCGCAGTCGATGGCAATGTACTGCGGGCTCCACGGCTTGACCGTGCTGACGAAGATGTTGCCGGGGTGCATGTCGGCATGGAAGAAGCTGTCGCGGAACACCTGGGTGAAGAACACTTCCACGCCGCGCTCGGCCAGCAGCTTCATGTCGGTGCGCTGGTCGGCCAGGGTGGTCATGTCGGTCACCGGTACGCCGTAGATGCGCTCCATCACCAGCACCTTGGGGCGGCACAGGTCCCAGTACACCTGGGGCACGTACATCAGCTCGGAGCCTTCGAAGTTGCGCCGCAGCTGGCTGGCGTTGGCAGCCTCGCGCAGCAGGTCGAGCTCGTCGTAGATGGTTTTTTCGTAGTCGCCGACGATTTCCACCGGGTGCAGGCGACGGGCATCCGCCGAGGCACGTTCAGCGGCCTTTGCGATCAGGAACAGCCAGGCCAGGTCCTGGGCGATGACCGGTTTCAGGCCCGGACGCACCACCTTGACCACCACCTCTTCGCCGGTTTTCAGGCGTGCGGCGTGCACCTGGGCCACCGAGGCCGAGGCCAGTGGCTCGACGTCGAAGCGGCTGAACACCTCGCCGACCTTCGCACCGAGCTGTTCCTCGATCAAGGCCACGGCTTTTTTCGGGTCGAAGGGGGGGACACGGTCCTGCAACCGCATCAGCTCGTCGGCGATGTCGGGGGGGAGCAGGTCGCGGCGGGTGGAAAGCAGCTGGCCGAACTTGATGAAGATCGGCCCCAGGTCCTGCAGCGCCAGGCGCAGGCGCGCGCCACGGCTGAGCTCGGTGGGTTTGCGTGGCAGCCAGCGCCACGGCATCAACAGGCGCAGGCTGGCCAGCCACCAGGGCAGCAAGGGTTGGTCGAACAGCAGGTCATCGAGGCGGTAGCGGATCACCACACGCTGGATGCGAAAAAGACGTCGGACGGCGAGCAGCTTCATGCGTTATCGCTGGTATCAAGGGATCGGGACAGGCGCCTGAGGCGCGCTTCGAGGCGTTCTGTATCAAGTTTCAAGGCATCGAGTTCGCTGAAGGCGGCTTCGGCCTCGCGCTTGCCGACCAAGGTGCGGGATTCCTCGGCCAGGTATTCGGACAGGTTCTGGCTGAAACGTGCCAGGCCTTGGCGAGTCCAGCGAGCGCGCAGGCGGATATGGCCGGCCAGCATTGCTGTGGCGACCGGGCCAAGCCAGCGTTGCAGCTCGTGCTCCCAGTCCAGTTCCAGGTCCTGCAGCACGCCGAACAGGTCAAGCAGTACAGCGCTGTCGCCGTGCAGCTCGACTTGCGGGCTGTGCAGCACGGCGGTCTTGTCCTTGGCCAGGGCCAGTTGCGCCAGGCTACCGGCGGGGGCGCGCAGGCTGCAGTCGATCTCACCCTGCCAGTGGGCGGCGAGCATCAGGCCTTCTTCGTCGGGCAAGATGAACAGCTGCAGGGCCGGTTGGCGGCAGTCGATTTCGATGACCTTGCCTTCCAGCGCGGCCAGCCGCGGCAGGGCCGTGCTGTCCATGCGCAGGACGCGGTTCAGGCCATGTTCGACGCTGGCGAGCAGCCCGGCCAGCAACATCAGGGTTTGATTCCCCGGTGCACGGCAACGATGCCGCTGGTCATGTTGTGATAGGTGACGCGGTCGAAACCGGCCTCGACCATCATGCTCTTCAGGGTTTCCTGGTCAGGGTGCATGCGGATCGACTCGGCGAGATAACGGTAGCTCTCGGCGTCATTGGTGATCAGCTTGCCAGCCAGCGGCATGAAGGCGAACGAGTAGGCGTCGTAGGCCTTGGACATCAGCTTGTTGGTCGGCTTGGAGAACTCCAGGATCAACAGGCGGCCACCGGGCTTGAGCACGCGCAGCATCGAACGGATGGCGGCGTCCTTGTGGGTGACGTTGCGCAGGCCGAAAGCGATGGTCACGCAGTCGAAGTGGTTGTCCGGGAACGGCAGCTTTTCAGCATCGGCCTGGACGAACTCGATATTGCCGGCCACGCCGCGGTCAAGCAGTCGGTCACGGCCTACCTTGAGCATCGAATCGTTGATGTCGGCCAGCACCACCTGCCCGGTCGGCCCGACAAGACGCGAGAACTTGGCCGCCAGGTCACCGGTACCGCCGGCGATGTCCAGCACGCGGTTGCCGCTGCGCACGCCTGACAGCTCGATGGTAAAGCGCTTCCACAGGCGGTGCATGCCGCCGGAAAGCACGTCGTTCATCAGGTCGTACTTGGCTGCCACCGAGTGGAACACTTCGGCGACTTTCTTCGCCTTCTGGCTTTCAGGCACGTCCTGATAGCCGAAATGGGTGGTGGGTTCGGCGTGGTCGCCTTTGCGCTGGTCGTTCATATCGCTTCACCGGAAAAAATTACCGCCATTCTAGGGCGAACGGGCGGATTTGTCTTGGCGGGGTGTGCCAGTGGGCAGGGGCGGGCATAATGCGCATTATGTCTACATCTTCAGGAACGTCCGCATGACCCAGATCAGCGTCGAACGCAAACACTCCCTCGGCCGTGATGCCGCCCGCGCCAAGGCCGAAGCGCTGGTCGACAAGCTCAGCCGCGAGTACGACCTCAAGGCCACCTGGAACGGTGACCGCGTGGACGTTGCGCGCAGTGGCGCCAATGGCAGTGTGCACATTGGCGACGACAGCATCCGCGTCGAATTGAAGCTGGGCATGATGCTGTCGATGATGAGCGGCACCATCAAAGGTGAAATCGAGCGGGCGCTGGACAAGGCCCTGGCCTGAGCCGGCGCCGCCCTGTGGCTACTGCGGCGCGTCCGCCGGGAAAGGAATGATACCAATCACCTGCTCCAGGCGCAGATCGCCGCGGTAGATCGCGATGCGCTCGCGTGCGTCTGCGGCTTGCTCGAGCAGGGCCTTGCGGCCCCTTACGCCCGCATCCCAGAATTTGAGGTGGCCCTTGACGAAGTCATGCCCCCTCGCTTCGAGGCTGGGATAATGAAAATGCGCCTCCCACAGTAACCGCTGTGGCGCTTGCACATCGCGAACCTCGTAGACGTCGAGGTAATCATTGACGTGACGTAACTGTCGGCGAATCACGGTTTGCCTGATCCGAATCCGCTTCTGCTCAGCCAGGAAGCGAAGGGCCTTGCCGTCGGGATGGCGGGTGTTCAGATACGCGTCGGTGAGTAGCCGAAGTTTTTCGTGATGGACGCGGTCTACCGCTGCCCGAAGGAGGTCGACCAAGCCGTAATCCAGTGGATTGTTAAGCTCGGTCAGTTGCTGCTGCACTTCGCGCATGTCACCTGCCGGCCATTCCAGAAAGTCGCTCAGGCTGTTGGGCTCATCGGCATAGTGAGCGGCGAAGGCGATTTTTCCATCCACCTCTGCCAGCAGGCGGTTTGCTCGCTGGCGCAGCTGTGCGCGGTCATGCTGGGCCGGCCGCGCTTGCTCAGGCACGGCATGCCACACCCCGTCGCGTTGCGTGAAGCTACCCGCAGGCTCCTGGTTGAATGCACTGCGCTGGATAGCACGGTTGCCCATTTGGTCTATTTCCACCAGTAGCGGTCGACCTCGGTCAACACGGATGACCCGGCGTCTGATCGTCGCGGGCCGATGATAGGGCGTTGGCGAGGGGGGGCTGATGCCGCTGTCGAGGTTGGTCAAGGTCGCGCTCAGTTGCTGCTCTGTGATCTGGGCAATCGTGGACAGTTCGCGTATGTATTCGTCCAGTACGTCAGCGACCAGCGCAGGCGAGTCCAGCGTTTTCATGTATTGGGCGCGGTCCAGCACGGTACGGTATTTCTGAAGGATATCCTCAAGCAGTTCGGCTTTGACCTGGGCCGTCTCTTCGGTGGCTGCCAGCCCGTCGTGGCTCCATACCGTGCTGCTGAATTCGATGCCGCTGAGCGGCGCGCGCATCGCAAGCAAATCCTCGGCCGTGTCCGCAGAGAGGCGGGTCTTGTCCACGGCGAGGTAGGCCAGGTCACTGAGCAGCTGGGCCCGAATGACCAATGTCGAATACGTTCTGCGTCGGATGGTCTGAGCGAGTTTCGTGGCTTTATTGGCAAAATCGATCTTGGGGTCCTGCAGTGTTTCCGCCAGGATCCGGTCCAGCCGCTGGCTGACGACAAGCAGGCGGCGGCTGGCTTGGCAGGAATCGCGTACCCGCTCGCGATAGTCGAGGTATTGCTGTATCTGCTCGGCAGTCTCTGGAACGCGGGGCAGCCCGGTGGCCTGTGCGCTCAGTGCCTGGTGGTCGACCTGCTCCAGCAAGCGGCGGCACAGCAGCATGTCGTTTTCGATGGCTGCGCCGTACCAATTGCCGTATCGGCGTCGGCTCGGGGCTCGGGTGTCGAATTTGCTGAACCGTGGTTCGGCCATCTCCTTGAACACTTCGATGTTCCCATGCAACAGCGTGCTCTGCCGTTCCAGGTAGAGCGCGGATGCCCTGATCTCTGGCAAGTGGCGCAGGCGCTGGGCTTTGAGTGCCTGCCTCTGAAGTTGCAATGCTGGCGGCGGTGAAGCGCGCTCCTGTGCAGGCAGAGCATCGACAGCCAGGCTGTACTCCAGCGCGAGGTCGTCATAAGCCTGCAGTTGCACTTGGCTGCGTTCCATAAGTGGCGCCATCTGGTTCAGCGCTTGTTGGTTCGCCGTGGCGGTTGTACTCAAGGTGTCGAACCGCTGGCGGTTTTCAGCGTTGATGGATTGCCTGTTCCTTGGCATGCCGCCAGAGAGGTTCAGATTCACGGTCCATTGGCCATTCCAGCGCGTCAGCCAGGGGCCTTTTTGGCGTTCACGGCCAACGATATGGTAGCCGTCCGGGGCGCCATTCCATTGGGACACCCACTCGCTGCTGCTCGGCTCGGGACCGATGATCTGCATGCCGTTCCACGTCTCGATGACCTCATAGGCGCCATCGCCCAGCTTGGCGTAGTAACGGCCGGCAATATTGTACAACCCACGCAAACGGCCCGTTGGCAGTGGCGCGTGCCCCTCGAGTGGCTGCGAGGCTTGCAGTTGGGCCAGTGACTGGCGCTCCTGTACCGACAGGTTGCTCAGGCGCTGTTCGTCATGCCAGCCATCTACACGCACGAGCGTGGGCTGCGGCGCTTCGACGGGGGCCTGCCAGGGTTTCTCCTGTGGCTGCTCGAGCGCTGGGGGCGGGGTCTCTTCCTTCGGCGCAGGGCCTGAAAAACGTAGCCTGGCGGGCTCTTCGCTGTTGGCAGGTGGCGTTGCAGGGCGGTGGGCAAGGAGCAAGGCCAGGTTGGTGACCAGGTCTATGGCTGCGACGATCTTGTCGTCACCGCTGCGCTTGATCAGCGCCTCGACGTCTTCCTTGGCTGCCGACAGCGCCACCACCAGCCACACCAGGGTGGTCATCGGGCCATGCCAAAGTTGGGTGACGGTATTGAAGATCGCCCACGCAGCCTCCTTCACCAAAGCCCGCACTTCCTGGGCATTGGAGACGCTGTTGCTGGCTGAGGCCAATAACATGGTCTCGATGCGGGCGTTGAACAGGTGGGTGTCCAGATCATCCGTCCAGGCCTGGAACGAGGCCTGGACCGGGCGTCTGAGGCGTTGCAAAAGGCGGTCCAGCAGCTCGACCGGCACATTGAGCAGGTGCGTCAGCTTGGTCATGTTCGGGTGCAGGTGCGGGTGCTTGAACCCGTCGTTCTGGTAAGTCGGACGCGCGTCATCCTCAAGCCAGGCCAGTACGCTCTCTTGCAGTTCGCCCCTGCTGCGGATTGCGTCCATCAGCAATTCGAGGTTCGGAAATTCCTGCAACGCCCTGTCGGCATAGAATGGGCGGTACAAGACCCAGCTGCCGCTTGCCGGTATTTCGATGATGAACATCCCGTGCGCAACATCGCTTGCCGAAGCGCCAGGCGCGCAAAGGAACGCCAGGGGGGCGATGCGCAGAAGGTCCACGCCATTGTCCATGCCCTGGCAGAACCTGAGCATTGCCTGGCTTGCCGCTTCGCCAAGCTGTCGCTCGATCTTGGCCTTCAGCGTGCTGAACCGAAGGGCGTAACGCCATTCCCTGGCATGCTGGCGGATTCGCTCGGCTCTGCGCGGCTGGGTGTTGACTTGGTCCTTCAGGTAGGAGGGGTAGTGGCCGCCGATGTCGACCTGATGAATCAGGCCCCTGATCTGGTCGATGCTCAGCCAGTCGGTCACAGGCGAGCCGTCCTCGAAGTTCATCCCGCTCATCACCTCGCCAGCCTCCAGCCGCAGGCGTGAAATCGCCAGGTCGGTCAGGGAAACCGAGTACAAGAACAGTGACTGCCCTTGTGTAGCGGCGCCGATGATGGCCTGGGAAATGCGGATGCGCACCTTGTTCGGGTCGTGTACCGCCTTGTCTGGGTAGCTGGTCTGCAGGGTCTCACGCAAGCGGCGAGCGGCGTAATCACGGATGTCTTCAACATCGCCCAGGGATGTGCAGCCCTTCGACCGACCTTGGCTCGCCGCCAGATCGAGCAGTGCAGTGTGATAGGCATAGCGGTCCTCAGCGCTGGCATTGAGCAGCCATCGCGGCGGACTGACGGCGGGTGCAGTTCGTTCCTGCGAAGGCAGGTCGAAGAAGTAAGCTGACGGGTCGCTCACCTGGCGCAGTTGTCGCTCCAGTTCGTCGACGGTTGTCAGGCCGCCAATACGCAGGCGGCCGATGTCGTCCAGGATATCGTTCAGCAGTTGCCTGACCTGGAAGGCGAAAGGGCGTCCGATTACTGGCGTGTGTGCCCAGGACAACGTTTCGAAGCGATAACGTTGCGCTAGCTGCCGTTGCAGCGCGGTGGCAAAGCTGGGCAGGTCGACATGGCGATGAACCGAACCGCAGGGCTTGCATTGCAGAACCAGGCTGCGGGTGCCGCTTGTGGTGATGAGCAACAGATCCGGTAGGGTAACGGTGTGTGCCCCGCCATCCGTTCCGAGCGTGACTTGTATCGCCTCGACAGCCAGGCTGTCGAATACCCCGTCGAGCAGGGCGTACATTGCCGCTTTTTCATCATCTCCAAGGCCTTGGCGAGGGAGGTTCTCGAGCAATGCAGCCTTGATGGTGTGCTCCAGCCAGAGCATGCGCGAGACTTGGCTGTCTTCGTCGAGCCCGTTCCAGAAGCCGATCTGGGCTTGCTGGAAGGCCGGTATCAACGCACCAAGCACGGTATCGAAGTCATCGCTGAGCTTCGTCAGGTCCGGCATGATTTCGGGTTGGCGAATGTTGTCCTGGGCTTGCTCCTGAATATGAAACACATGGGGAGGGCTGATGCTCAGCTTGTCTGAGGCGCCCAGTTGCACACGTTCCTTGGTCAGGAAATGCCGGAGAAGCTCGTCCAGCAGCCCGCTCTGACGTGGCAGATCATCTGTGCTGGCCGGTGCATGCAGGATGACGAAAGGGTCGAGCGATGTGATATGAGGATGGTTGCGGTGCAACCATGGATACCGGTCGCTGAAAGTCTGGAATGCTTCCTTTGATAAAACGTCCCGCAGGCTGGGGCGTTTGGAGAAACAGGCTGCCACGCTTTGCTTGAACGTCAGCCTGGGTGGGTTTGCTACAACAGTCATGGCGTCGATGTCCGTGAGGTGAAGCTTGCGACGCTAGCGCTATGGGCGAAGGGGCTTGCGGTATATAGATGCGACAACGAAGACCTTAGGGTGAGGTTTCTAATTTTCTTCCCTACCTTATGTTCAAGCCCAACCTCCGTGGGCGGTTTTCCACCACTCATGAGCATGAGGTACACAGCATGGCCAAAGTGATTGTGAAGAAAAAAGACGAAGCCCTGGGCACGCTTGGCGAGGTGCGCGGCTATGCGCGCAAGATCTGGCTGGCCGGTATCGGCGCCTACGCCCGCGTTGGTCAGGAAGGCTCTGATTATTTCAAGGAGCTGGTCAGGGCGGGTGAAAGTGTCGAGACGCGCGGCAAGAAGCGCATCGACAAAGAGCTCGATGCCGCCAACCACCAGCTTGACGAAGTCGGTGAAGAAGTGAGCCGCGTACGCGGCAAGGTAGAAATTCAACTCGACAAGATCGAAAAAGCTTTCGACGCACGGGTCGGTCGCGCCTTGAATCGCCTGGGTATTCCGTCTAAACATGACGTTGAGGCGTTGTCGATCAAGCTTGAACAGTTGCATGAGCTGCTTGAGCGTGTCGCGCACAAACCATAAGGAGAGCAGGATGGCTGGCAAGAAGAACACCGAAAAAGAAGGCAGCTCCTGGGTCGGCGGGATCGAGAAATACTCCCGCAAGATCTGGCTGGCGGGGCTGGGTATCTATTCGAAGATCGACCAGGACGGCCCGAAGCTGTTCGACTCGTTGGTGAAGGATGGCGAGAAGGCCGAGAAACAGGCGAAAAAAACGGCTGAAGATGTTGCCGAGACTGCCAAGTCTTCGACCACTTCGCGGGTGTCGGGCGTGAAGGACCGTGCGCTGGGCAAGTGGAGCGAACTCGAAGAAGCCTTCGACAAGCGCCTTAACAGCGCCATCTCGCGTCTTGGCGTGCCGAGCCGCAACGAGATCAAGGCACTGCACCAGCAGGTGGATAGCCTGACCAAGCAGATCGAGAAGTTGACCGGTGCTTCGGTTACGCCGATTTCGTCGCGCACTGCAGCGACCAAGCCGGCTGCGGGCAAGGCTGCGGCCAAGCCATTGGCCAAGGCAGCGGCAGCCAAGCCTGCGGCGAAAACGGCGGCGGCCAAACCTGCTGCTAAAACCGCAGCGGCCAAACCTGCTGCCAAGTCCGCAGCAGCCAAGCCTGCGGCGAAGCCGGCAGCGGCCAAGAAACCTGCGGTGAAGAAGGCTCCGGCCAAACCGGCAGCCGCCAAGCCAGCCGCCCCAGCGGCCAGCGCTGCACCTGCCGCGACCGCTGCACCGGCACCAGCACCTGCCGCCACCCCGGCCAGCAGCACGCCATCGGCACCTACCGGCACCGGTACCCTGATCTGATACCGCGTCGCCTTCTTCGCGGATAAACCCGCTCCCACAAGATGCGCCAAACCTTGTAGGAGCGGGTTTACCCGCGAATGCGTCGGCTGCAACACTACATATCCAGCAGGCCTACCCCTCCAGGTACTTCACTGCCAGCTGCTCCGCCGCCGCCCGTGCCTGGGCCTGCAGATGCGGCGCCACCAGCATCATCACCTGGTACACCACGATCCCCACATCCCCCTCGCGCCCCAGCACACGCTGGTAATCCAGCGAGAACATCAGCGTCAGGGTGATCTGCTCCACCAGTTGCCCCAGCGCCTGGGTATCACTCTCTACCAGCCCCTGGCTCTTGAGGCTGGCCAACAGCGCCGCCAGCGTGCGTTTGATTGCATTGATCAGGCCGCGCATGCCTCGGGCGAGCTTGGGCAGGCGCCCGGTGAGGTTGGACAAGTCCTGGAAAAGGAAGCGGTACTGAGCCATGCGCTCGACGATCAAGTGCAGAAACAGCCAATAATCCTCTGCGTCCAGACGCACCTCCAGCGGCGGGTCCAGCAGCGGCATCAACGCTTCCTCAAAACGCTCGAACAAGCCCAGTACCAAGGGCTCCTTGCCATGGAAGTGGTAGTACAGGTTGCCTGGGCTGATGCCGAGTTCGTTGGCAATTTCCAGGGTGGATACGTTGGGTTCGCCCTGCTGGTTGAACAACTGCAGGGCGCACTCAAGGATACGGTCGCGGGTTTTCATCCAGTCAGCAGCTCATCGGGTCAGCACGTAGGTGCCTGGCGCGGGGCCTAGCGGTGGGTAAGTGGCGTTGCCCAGTTCAGTGCGCGGCGCCTTGAGCAGGCCGGAGCGTGCGGTGATCCACTCCAGCCACAACGGCCACCAGCTGCCTTCGCTGCGCTTGGCGTCGTGGAACCAGGCGCGCGGGTCGCTGCTTAGCTTGGGGTTGGCCAGGTAGTAGGCCTTGGGGTTGCCTGGCGGGTTGATGATGCTCTGGATATGCCCGCTGTTGGCCAGCACGAAGCGCCGCTCGCCACCCAGCAGCAAGGCCGAACGGTACACCGCGTCCCATGGCGTGATGTGGTCGTTGCTGCCGGCCACGGTAAAGCTGTCGATATTGACCTGCTGCAGGTCGATCGGCGTACCGCACACCTCCAGCCCGGACGCGTAGGTCAAGGGGTTGAGCTTGAAAAACTCCAGCAGGTCGCCATGCAGCGCGGCGGGTAGGCGCGTGCTGTCGGCATTCCAGTACAGGATGTCGAAAGCCGGCGGTGTCTTGCCGAGCAGGTAGTTGTTGACCCAGTAGTTCCAGATCAGGTCGTTGGGCCGCATCCAGGCAAAGATCCGCGCCACTTCGCCACCGTCCAGCACGCCACGTTGATAAGAGCGTCGCTTGGCCGCTTCGATGGTCTGCTCATCGGCGAACAGGCTGGCCGGGCTTTCGAACTTGCTGTCCAGCAAGCTGACCAGATACGTGGCACTGCGCACCCGACGCAATTGCTTCTTGGCTTGCAGGTGGCCTTGCAGTGCGGCCATGGTCAGGCCACCGGCACAGGCGCCCATCAGGTTGGGGTCGCGGTTGCCGCTGATACTGCGGCAGGCATTGAGCGCTTCCTCCAGGGCTTGCACGTAGCTGGAAAGGCCCCATTCGCGGTGGCGTGGGTCGGGGTTGCGCCAGCTGACCATGAACACCTGCAAGCCGCTTTTGAGCATGTACTGGACGAAGCTGTTGGTAGCGCTGAGGTCGAAGATGTAGAACTTGTTGATCTGAGGCGGCACGACCAGCAGTGGGCGTGCGTGCTGTTTCTCGCTCATCGGCGAGTACTGGATCAGCTCCAGCAGTTCGTTGCGAAATACCACTGCGCCAGGGGTTGCGGCCAGGTTAACGCCCACTTCAAAGGCGCGCTCGTCCACCTGACGCGGCAGCCCATCGTTGTGACGCAGGTCGTCGAGCAGGTGGGCCACGCCGCGCACCAGGCTCTGGCCGCCGGTATTGAACAGCTCCTTGACCGCCAGCGGATTGAGCAGTGAGTTGCTGGGCGCCAGCGCATCGTTGATCAGGTTGAACAGGAAGTGGGCGCGGGCTCGATCATCGTCGTTCAAGTGGCTTTCATCGATCCACTGGCGTGTCTGCTTCTGCCAGGCCAGATAGGCCTGCAGGCCGCGGCGGTAGAACGGGTTCTGGCTCCAGGTCGGGTCACTGAAGCGTGCGTCACGCGGGTTCGGCTGGTAGGGCGTGTCCCCCAGCATCACCCGCCCCAACTGCCCGCCAAGCGCCAGCAGATGATGCGCGGTATGCAGCGGATGGCGCAGGCCGTGGCGGCCGACGTTGCGTAGCGTGGAAAGCAGGTCACGGCCGCGAAGGCCGAGGATGGCGTTCTGTACGTTCATGCGGGTGGCGGGGAGCGTTTTCGATCCTTTGGCCGGTTTGTCTTTCATGGCAACACTCCCTCGTCTAATCCATTTTCCTGTCAGGCCGCAGCTGTTTCACCCCCCCGAGGCCGGACGGGGATGCATTACCGCACGCTGACGTTCTTCCTGCAGGAACTTCATGATGATCGGGGCGACGGCTTCGGCACGGGTGATCAGGAACAGATGGCCGTCGTCGATAATGTGTAGCTGGGCATTGGGAATCCGCCAGGACAGCAGGCGCATGTTGATCAGCGGGATCAGCGGGTCGTCGTCACCGGCCAGTACCAGGGTGGGCTGCTGGATCTTGTGCAGCCAGTGGATGCTGGTCCAGCCGAGCCCGGCGAACAGTTGCCAGTAGTAGCCCAGCTTGCCGCCGGAGCGCACCTTGGCGGCGTGGTGCATGGCCAGGTCGGGGTCACGTCGGAAGCCGCCGCCATAGATCATCGGCGCAATGCGGATGACATGCGACGGCTGCACGTAGCGCCGGGGGCTGGCCATCATCCACAGCACCTTGGGCTTGCCTGGCACCATTACCGCGCCGGCAGCGGTGGCGGCCAGCACCAGCTTCTTGCAGCGCTCGGGGTAATCGTGAGCAAACTGCTGGGCCAGGGCGCCGCCCCAGGACACGCCGATGACGTTGACCTGGCCGTAGTCGAGGTAGTCGAGCATCCGCGCGGTCAGCTTGGCCAGCCCAGGGAAGCGATACGGGTGGCGCGGTGTGGACGAGCCGCCGACCCCGGGCACATCGAAGGCGATGACTTCCAGGTCCGGGTCAAGTGCTTCGATGAACGGAAACACCAGCTCGAGGTTGGCGCCGATGCCGTTGAAGATCAGCAGCGGCGTCAGGTGCGGCTTGCCGGGGCGAACAGCTGTGCGGATGGACTGGTTGTCCAGCTCGACGGTCCTGAAAATATAGGGTTGCGGCATGCGCGTGACTCTTGGGTGAAGTAAACACCGTGGCGCCTTGCAGGCCGCCACGGCGCTGTAACTCAACGCTCGTGAACGTAGGTGCCCGGGGAGGCTTCGCCGGCGGCATACGCACGATTGCCCAGGCGGGTCGGTGCCTTTTTCAGCGCGCCGGCACGCTCGCCCAGCCAACTTTGCCAGTGCAACCACCAGGAGTCTGCATGCTTGATGGCGTTTTCCTGCCAGGCCACCGGGTCGCCCGGGCGGTCGGCACCGGTCATGAAACGTGCCTTCGGGTTGCCCGGCGGGTTGAGGATGCTCTGGATATGCCCGCTATTGGACAGTACGAATTCGATCTTGCCGCCGAACAGATGGGCCGAGCGGTAGCATGACGGCCATGGGGTGATGTGGTCGTTGGTGCCGGCAACGCTGTAGATGTCGCATTTGACCTGTTTCAGGTCGATCGCGGTGCCGCACACTTCCAGGGCTTCGGGGCGGGTCAGGGGGTTGCTCTTGAACATTTCGATCAGGTCGCCGTGAAAGGCGGCCGGCAGGCGCGTGGTGTCGTTGTTCCAGAACAGGATGTCGAACACGGGGGGCTCATTGCCGAGCAGGTAGTTGTTTACCCAGTAATTCCAGATCAGGTCGTTGGGGCGCATCCAGGCGAACACCTTGGCCATTTCGCTGCCTTCCAGCACGCCCGCCTGATAGGAGTGGCGCTTGGCGGCCTCCAAGGTCTGCTCGTCGACAAACAGTGCAACCTGGTTGTCCATGGTGGTGTCCAGCACGCTGACCAGCAGGGTCAGGGCGTTGACCTTGTTCTCGCCAATGGCGGCATAGTGGCCAACCAGTGCGGTACAGGTGATGCCGCCGGAGCAGGCACCGAGCATGTTCAAGTCCTTGCTGCCGGTAATCGCCAGCACCGCGTCGACGGCTTCTTTCAGCGCATCGATGTAGGTGGACAGGCCCCACTCGCGCTGGGCCTTGGTCGGGTTGCGCCAGCTGATGATGAAGGTCTGCTGCTGCGAGCGCAGGCAAAAGCGCGCCAGGCTCTTTTCCGGGCTGAGGTCGAACACGTAGAACTTGTTGATCTGCGGTGGCACCACCAGCAGCGGGCGGGCATGCACCTGCTCGGTGATGGGGCTGTACTGGATCAGCTCCAGCACATCGTTGCGGTACACCACCGCGCCTTCGCTGGTGCCCAGGTTCTTGCCCACCTCGAAGGCATCCATGTTCACCTGGCTGGGCATCCCGCCGTTATTGACCATGTCCTTGGCCAGGTTGGACAGGCCATCGAGCAGGCTCTTGCCGCCGGTTTCGAAGAAGCGTTTGACCGCAGCCGGGTTGGACAGGGTATTGGTCGGCGCCATGGCCTCGGTCATCAGGTTGATGACGAACTGGCCGCGGCTGATGTCCTGGGGGGACAGGTCGCTGCTGCTGACCCAGTCCTGCAGCTCCTTGCGCCAGGCCAGATAGGTTTGCAGGTAGCGGCGGTACAGCGGGTTGTTGCTCCAGGCCGGGTCATTGAAGCGACGGTCGTCGCTTTCCGGGGCCAGGCTGGATTTGCCCAGCAGCACGTTCTTCAGCTCCAGGCCAAAGTGAGCCACATGTTTGGCGCTATGCAGCGGTTGGCGCACGGCCTGGCGCAGCACGGTGCGTGCCGAGCTCAACAGGTCCTTGCGGCGGATGCCGATGACCGGGTTCAGCCCCAGGGTGTTTTCCGAGGCCTGCCGCTGCAGCTCATCGTTGTTCTTGTTACTCATCTACGACGCTCCGTTGTCCTGAGACGAGTACCGGTTGCTGTGGCGGGTGCACAGCCCTGAGCCCGGTACTGCTACTCGGGTGACCAGTGATAAGGAACAGCGGTGCTGCGAGGGTACTGACGACCTGCAAAGTGATGCAGGGAACTTGCCACACACCCATTGGTTACCCGACTTTCGTGTAATGCGCAAGACAGCCCTTCACTGGGCTGTCTTCAAGTCATTCAAACAGATGAATTTAGAAAATGCGCTCTAAACCCCGCAGGCCTTGCGCTAGAGCATGAGCTTGACCACAGATTCGGCCGGGTCGCGGGATTTGCCGGCCTTGTGCAACTCGTCGAGGTATTCCGCCCACAGTTGCTCCTGGCGCAGGCACAGTTGCTCAAGGTATTCCCAGGTGAACAAACCGCTGTCATGACCGTCGTCGAAGGTCAGTTTCAGTGCATATTGGCCGGCAGGTTCCAGGCCACTGAGGCCCACGTTGATCTTGCCGAACTGCAGGATGGGATTGCCGTGGCCCTGGACCTCGGCGGAGGGAGAGTGCACGCGCAGGAATTCGGCGGGCAGGTGGTAGACCTCGCCAGGGGCGTAGGTGAGGCTGAGGGTTTTGGAGGCTTTGTGCAGGTTGATGGCGGTAGGCAGGCGGGCCATGGGCAGAATCTCTCGGGAGCTGATGAAGCACAGCTTCCAGCTTATGGGGGAGGGATTCAAGGGCCTCTTCGCGGGCAAGCCCGCCCCTGCACGGATCACCACAGGCCCATGGGATGGGGTGGCGCGTGTAGGAGCGGGCTTGCCCGCGAAACAGTCGAAACCGGTCTTACAGAATGTAACGCGACAGGTCTTCGTTCTGTGCCAGCTCACCGAGGTGGCTGTTCACATACGCCGCGTCGATCTGGATCGGCGCTTCGTCATGGGTGCTGGCCAGGTCGCCCGCACTGAACGACACCTCTTCGAGCAAGCGCTCGAGCAGGGTGTGCAGGCGGCGTGCACCGATGTTTTCGGTTTTCTCGTTGACCTGGTAGGCAATCTCGGCCAGGCGCTTGATGCCGTCGGCGAGGAACTCGATGTTCAGGCCTTCGGTCTTCAGCAATGCCTGGTACTGCTCGGTCAGCGACGCGTGTGGCTCTTGCAGGATGCGCTCGAAGTCTTCCGGGGTCAGTGCCTTCAGCTCGACACGGATCGGCAGGCGGCCTTGCAGCTCGGGCACCAGGTCGCTCGGCTTGCTCAGGTGGAAGGCACCCGAGGCAATGAACAGAATGTGGTCGGTCTTGACCATGCCCAGCTTGGTGTTGACGGTGCAGCCTTCGATCAGCGGCAGCAGGTCGCGCTGTACGCCTTCGCGGGATACGTCGGCACCGCCAACGTTGCCACGCTTGGCAACCTTGTCGATCTCGTCGATGAACACGATGCCGTGCTGTTCGACCGCTTCCAGGGCCTTGGCCTTGAGCTCTTCCTCGTTGACCAGGCGGCTCGCTTCTTCATCACGAACCATCTTCAGCGCTTCTTTCACCTTCAGCTTGCGCGCTTTGCGCTTGCCCTTGCCCATGTTGGCAAACAGGCTCTGCAGCTGGTTGGTCATTTCTTCCATGCCGGGCGGCGCAGCAATTTCGACACCGACGGCATCGGCCACTTCGATCTCGATTTCCTTGTCGTCCAGCTGGCCTTCACGCAGGCGCTTGCGGAACAGCTGGCGGGTGTTGGAGTCGCTGCTGGTCTGTGCGGCTTCTTCGCTGAAGCTGGTGACGCGCGCCTGGGGCAGCAGGGCGTCGAGTATGCGGTCTTCGGCGGCGTCTTCGGCGCGGTGGCGCACGCGGATGATTTCCTGCTCGCGCAACATCTTCAGCGCGGCATCGGCCAGGTCACGGATGATCGACTCGACGTCGCGGCCCACGTAGCCCACTTCGGTGAACTTGGTGGCCTCGACCTTGAGGAACGGCGCGTTGGCCAGTTTGGCCAGCCGGCGGGCGATTTCGGTCTTGCCGACGCCGGTAGGGCCGATCATCAGGATATTCTTGGGGGTGACTTCGGCACGCAGCTCGGCAGGGAGCTGCATACGCCGCCAGCGGTTGCGCAGGGCAATGGCCACGGCGCGCTTGGCGTCGTCCTGGCCGATGATGTGGCGGTTGAGTTCGTGGACGATCTCGCGGGGGGTCATGGACATGATCAATACGGTCCTTGGGCAGGTGAGTCAGCGTGGAAAAGCCCCTTCATCGGGAAGGGGCGCCAGAACAGCTGAATCAGTCGGCCAGGTCCTGCTCCTCGATGGTCAGGTTGTGGTTGGTGAACACGCAGATGTCGCCGGCGATGTTCAGGGCGGTCTCGGCGATTTCGCGGGCCGAGAGGTCGGTCTTGTTCAGCAGGGCACGGGCTGCGGCCTGGGCATAGGCACCGCCGGAACCCATGGCGATCAGGCCATCTTCGGGTTCGACCACGTCACCGTTGCCGGTGATGATCAGGGATGCATCCTTGTTGGCCACGGCCAGCATGGCTTCCAGGCGGCTCAGGGAGCGGTCGGTACGCCATTCCTTGGCCAGCTCGACGGCGGCGCGTACCAGGTGGCCCTGGTGTTTTTCCAGCTGACCTTCAAAGCGCTCGAACAGGGTGAAAGCGTCGGCGGTAGCGCCGGCGAAGCCCGCGATGACCTGGCCGTGGTACAGGCGGCGCACCTTCTTGGCGTTGCCTTTCATCACGGTGTTGCCAAGGGATACCTGGCCGTCGCCGCCCATGACGACTTTGCCGTTACGGCGGACAGAAACGATTGTGGTCAAGGGGAGAGTCTCCACGCAGCGGGGCGAAAGTGCCTGATGCAGACTCATATGGGGGTGGGGGGAAGGATTTCAACCGGGGGGGATGAATGGTCGCGCTTGGCGGGGGGACTATGTGAAGGCATTCGCGGGCATGCCCGCTCCCACAGGGTTACCACATGCCTTGGAATTGTGGTGATCCTGTGGGAGCGGGCGTGCCCGCGAAGCATGTTACTCAGGCCTCGTGGCAAACGTGGCCATCGACCAAGGTATAACGCACCGCGCCCGGCAGGCAGTGGCCGATGAACGGGCAGTTCTCGCCACGGGAGAACCATTGTTCGCCAGCAACGGTGGACGCTTGCGGGTCGAACAGCACCAGGTCGGCCGCGCCACCCACTTTCAGCTCACCGGCCGGCAGGCGCAGGGCGGCAGCCGGGCCGCTGCTCAGACGGGCCAGCAAGGTCGGCAGGTCGAGCAGGCCGTCCTGCACCAGGGTCATGGCCAGTGGCAGCAGCAACTCGACGCTGCTGATACCTGGCTCGGTGGCGCCGAATGGGGCCAGCTTGGCGTCGCGCTCGTGCGGCTGGTGGTGGCTGGAGATCGCCTGGATCACCCCCGACTTCACCGCCTCGCGCAATCCGTCACGGTCGGCAGCGGTGCGCAGTGGCGGCTGCACGTGGTACAGGCTGGAAAACTCGCGCAGCGACTCGTCCGTGAGGATCAGCTGGTATAGCGCTACATCGGCGGTCACCGGCAGGCCCAAGGCCTGGGCCTGGGCGATCAGCCGCGCGCCACGGGCACTGGTGATCTGGCTGAAGTGCGCACGCACGCCGCTTTGTTCCACCAGCAGCAGGTTGCGCGCCAGGGCCACGGTTTCGGCGCTTTCCGGGATGCCTGGCAGGCCGAGGAAGCTGGCCATGGCTCCTTCGTGGGCCAGGCCGCCTTGGGCCAGATCGCGGTCCTGGGAGTGGAACACCACCGTCAGGTCGAAGGTGGCGGCATACTCCAGAGCACGGGCCAGGGTACGGTTGTTGGGGATTTCCTTCAGGCCGTTGCCAAACGCTACGCAACCGGTGTCACGCAGGGCCACCAGCTCAGCCAGTTGCTCGCCCTCCAGGCCCTTGGTCAGGGCGCCAACCGGGTAGACCTTGCTGTTGGCCGCCTCGCGGGCGCGGTCGAGGATAAGCTCGGCCACTGCCGATGTGTCCAGCACCGGCTTGGTCTGCGGCGGGCAGCACAGGCTGGTGACACCACCGGCAACAGCCGCGCGGGTTTCACTGGCGATGTTGCCTTTGCGGCTGTAACCCGGCTCGCGCAGGGACACGCCCAGGTCGACCAGGCCGGGCGCAGCGACAAGGCCATCAGCCTGGATCGTGCGGCTGGCGCTGAAACCGGCCGGTGCGGCGCCGATGGCGGCAATGCGGCCGCCGTCCAGGTGCAGGTCGGTGACCTGGTCCAGGCCGCTGTTGGGGTCGATGACCCGGGCGCCGAGAATACTGATGGTCACAGGGCGTTCTCCTGGTCGAATTGACGTTGCGCGTTCTGCCCGCTCATGGCCATGGACAGCACGGCCATGCGCACGGCGATGCCGTAGGTGACCTGGTTGAGGATCACCGAGTGCTTGCCGTCGGCAACCGCCGACTCGATTTCCACGCCACGGTTGATCGGGCCCGGGTGCATGACGATTGCATCGGGCTTGGCCGCGGCCAGGCGTGCAGTCGTCAGGCCGAACAGGCGGTAGAACTCGCCCTCGCTGGGCAGCAGGCCACCGGCCATGCGCTCACGCTGCAGGCGCAGCATGATCACCACGTCGACGTCTTTCAGGCCTTCGGCGAGGTCGGTGTAGACCTTCACACCGTACTGCTCGATACCGATCGGGATCAGGGTTTTCGGGCCGATCACGCGAATGTCCGGGCAGCCCAGTGCCTTGAGGGCGAGCATGTCGGAACGGGCCACACGCGAGTGCAGGATGTCGCCGACGATGGCCACGGACAGGTTCTCGAAGCTGCCTTTGTGGCGGCGGATGGTGAGCATGTCGAGCATGCCCTGGGTCGGGTGCGCGTGGCGGCCGTCACCGCCGTTGATCACGGCCACTTCCGGGCACACGTGCTCGGCGATGAAGTGCGCGGCGCCGGAGTCGGAGTGGCGTACGACGAACATGTCGGCCGCCATGGCTTCGAGGTTGCGCAGGGTATCGAACAGGGTCTCGCCCTTGCTGGTCGAGGAGGTCGACACGTTCAGGCTGATTACGTCGGCCGACAGGCGCTGGGCTGCCAGTTCGAAGGTGGTACGGGTACGGGTCGAGTTCTCGAAGAACACGTTGCACACAGTCTTGCCGCGCAGCAACGGGACTTTTTTCACAGCCCGGGCGCCGACTTCCAGGAAGGAGTCGGCGGTGTCGAGGATCTCGGTGAGCAGTTCGCGGGGCAAACCGTCAAGCGAGAGAAAGTGGCGCAGCTGGCC
The DNA here is from genome assembly GCF_043106315.1 of Pseudomonas sp. FYR_5. Lineage (NCBI taxonomy): Bacteria > Pseudomonadati > Pseudomonadota > Gammaproteobacteria > Pseudomonadales > Pseudomonadaceae > Pseudomonas > Pseudomonas sp. FYR_5. The sequence continues at coordinate 24,957 of NZ_JBICMK010000055.1, forward strand.
CTGATCATTGAGCTGCAGCGGGCGCTTGGCGTCGATTGGCGTCATCGCGGGGGACTCTTAAAGGGCGGAAGCGGAGGCGAGGTCCTGGCGCTCGAGGGCGAGCGGTGCGGGTCCGGTCAATTTTACCCGTTCATGGGCGGCCAGCGACAGGGTGGCGCCGAGCACGTTCGGGCGAATCGGCAGTTCGCCGGCATCCAGGTCCAGCAGGCAGACCAGGGTAACGCTGGCCGGGCGGCCGTAATCGAACAGTTCGTTGAGCGCCGCGCGGATGGTACGACCGCTCATCAGCACGTCGTCCACCAGCACCAGGTGCTGGCCTTCGACTTCGAACGGCAACTCGGACGGACGCACTTGCGGGTGCAGGCCGTTCTGGCTGAAGTCGTCGCGGTAGAACGATACGTCCAGAGTACCCATGGGGCTGGTGTCGCCCATGGCTTCCTGCAGGGCCTGGGCAACCCAGACGCCGCCGGTGCGGATACCGATGTAACGGGGCTCGGTGATTGCCCGGCGCGCCAGGTGGGCACGAAGGTCGACAGCCATCTGCCGGATCAGCTCGGCGGGATTGGGTAGGCTCATTGCGGGCTCCTCGGAAGGGTGCGCCGGGTGGGCCCGGCGGCAAAGATGATCAGGTATTGGCCTCCAGCCAGCCTTGCAGCAACAGGGCAGCGGCAATGGCATCGACCGGGTTGTCGCGGTAGCTGCCACGCTGGCCGCCACGGGCCATGCGCTCGCCTTTGGCCTCGAAGGTGGTCAGGCGCTCGTCGTGCGTGTGCACGGGCAGGTTGAAGCGGCCGTTCAGGCGGCGGGCGAATTTTTCGGCGCGGGCGCTCATTTCGCTGGGCGTGCCGTCCATGTTCAGCGGCAGGCCGACGACAATGGCATCTGGCTTCCATTCGGCAATCAGCTTTTCCACCTGGGCCCAGTCCGGTACGCCGTTCTGCGCCTTCAGGGTGCACAGTTCGCGGGCCTGGCCGGTAATCACCTGGCCGACGGCCACGCCAATCTGTTTGCTGCCATAGTCGAAGCCCAGCAGCAGGCGTAGTTCAGCCATCAGGCGTGGCCCGCCTGGCTGGTCAGCAGGTGCAGGTTGATCCCCAGGCTAGCGGCCGCAGCCTCCAGGCGCAGGTCGCTGGCCATGCCGAAGACAATGTCCGGGTCGAACGGGCAGTTCAGCCAGGCGTTATCGGCCAGCTCCGCCTCCAGTTGGCCCGCTTCCCAACCGGCATAGCCCAAGGTGATCAGGCTCTGTTTAGGGCCTACCCCGGCAGCGATAGCCAGCAATATGTCCTGTGACGTGGTCAGCGACAGCCCCTCCAGCGCCACGCTGGCCTGGAAACTGCACTCGCTGCTGTGCAACACGAAACCGCGGTCGGTTTGTACCGGGCCCCCCTGGTAGATCGGCACCTGCAAGGTGCTGGCCGGCGGCGTTTCGTCCGGGCGCAGTTGCTCGAGGATGTCGGCCAGGCTCAGTTCCTGTGGTCGGTTGACCACCAGGCCCATGGCGCCATGCTCATTGTGCTCGACGATGTACGTGAGGGTCTGGGCGAAGTTCGGATCGGCCATGTGCGGCATGGCGATCAGGAACTGGTGCTTGAGGTAGCTCGGTGCGAGGGTTTTCATGGGGGATAGTGTGGCGCCAGGTGGCGAGGCTGACAAGGTGGGCTTTGTGTCGCTTGTGCCGGCTCCTTCATGGGCATGCCCGCTCCCACCGGTACTCCACAGGCTTCAGCGCCGGTTAGCAACCTGTGGGAGGGGGCGTGCCCGCGAAGGGGCCGGAACAGGCAGAAAATCAGTTACTGGACAAACGGTCCCCACGGGCAAAGCGCCAGGTGCGGATGATCTCCAGCCGGTCGAACTCGGCCAGGTCCCCGGTAAACGGTGCAAACGGCGCCGCCAGCCGCACGATGCGCTGCGCCGCCTGGTCCAGCACGGGCTGGCCGGATGATTCCAGCACCAGCACCTCGTACAGCGAGCCATCGCGGTTGATCGACACCATCATGCGCAAGTTGCCGTAGATCTGCTGCCGGCGCGCTTCGTCGGGATAGTTCAGGTTACCCACGCGCTCGACCTTCTTGCGCCACTCTTCCTTGTACCAGGCGCCCTTGTCGCGCATGGTCGACGCGGCGTTCAGGCGATGGATGCGCGGGCGCTTGGCGTACATCTGCTGCTCGTTGGACAGCTCTGCCTCCAGGCTGGCGATCTGGCTGGACAGCTGCGAGCTGTCGAAGTCCGGCACCGGTGCGGCTGGCTTGGGCTGTGCTTTGCTTTCCTTGGGTTTGGGTTCGACCTTGTGCGGCTTGGGCGCAGTAGTCACCACCGCCGACTTTTTGGGAGGAGGGGGTGGGACCACCTCGGGCCTGGCCGCAGGCGGTGGGGTGATCTTGTTGATCTTGCTGTCCTGGAACGGTGCCAGCTCGGTGGTCTTGGGCACCGCCTTCTTGTCCAGGGTGCCGCTGCCTTGCTGGTTGTCCTGGGCCTGAAAGTCAGCCTTCTCGGGCGGTTTCTCGCTTTTGAAGGTGGCCAGGGTGATGTCCATGGTGTGGCGGATTTCGGCAGGCTTGACCACGGTGAAGCCGACGCCGAGGATCAGCGCCAGGTGCACCAGCGCAGCCAGGAACAGGGTGAAGCCGAGCCGGTCCGCAGGGCGAACACGGGGAGGCAGCAGGTCGGCAGGGACGTCAGCGGGCAGCGTCATCAGGTATCCAGCAACCGCAGGGCGGGGCAGCAGCTCAGTCGAATAGGACCGGCATCATACCCCACTCTACGGCTTTACTTCGCGTTGGCTGTCAGCGTGCCTTGAGCTTGCGATCAATGGCATCCATCAGCTTGCCGCCGATATCGGTGTTGTAGGCGGCATCGATTTCGCGGATGCAGGTGGGGCTGGTGACGTTGATTTCGGTGAGGTAGTCGCCGATCACGTCCAGGCCAACGAACAGCAGGCCCTTCTCGCGCAGCGTCGGGCCGACCTGGGCGGCGATCCAGCGGTCGCGCTCGGTCAGTGGGCGGGCTTCGCCACGCCCGCCAGCGGCCAGGTTGCCACGGGTTTCGCCGCTGGCCGGAATACGTGCCAGGCAATAGTCCACTGGCTCGCCGTCGATCATCAGGATGCGCTTGTCGCCGTCCTTGATTGCCGGCAGGTAGGCCTGGGCCATGATCTGCTGGGTGCCCAGTGCGGTCAGGGTTTCCAGGATCACCGACAGGTTGGGGTCGCCCGCCCGGTGACGGAAGATCGACGTACCGCCCATGCCATCCAGTGGCTTGAGGATCACGTCGGCATGCTTGGCGGTGAATTCGCGAATGATGTCCGGGCGGCGGCTGACCAGGGTCGGGGTGGTGCATTGCGGGAACAGCGTGGCGAACATCTTCTCATTGCAGTCGCGCAGGCTTTGCGGGCGGTTTACCACCAGTACGCCGTCGTTCTCGGCTTGTTCCAGCAGGTAAGTGCTATAGACGAACTCCATGTCGAAGGGCGGGTCCTTGCGCATCAGGATCACGTCCAGTTCGGCCAGCGGGCTGTCCTGCTCCTCGCCCAGTTCGAACCAGCGCGCCGGGTCGGCAAACACCTTCAGCGGGCGCATGCGGGCGCGGGCCTTGCCTTCGCCCTGATACAGGTCTTGCTGTTCCATGTAGAACAGGCTCCAGCCGCGTGCCTGGGCGGCCAGCAGCATGGCCAGCGAGCTGTCCTTCTTGTAGGAGATGGACGCGATGGGGTCCATCACAATGCCGAGGCGAACGCTCATGGGGGGTCCTCTTGGCGGCAGGTGGCCGCGGTGGATCGAAAGAAAAGTGGCTCAGGGTGGCGCCGCGAACGCCGACGGTCAAGGGGCGCGGCAGATGGAATGGCCACCCGGAGTATGCTAAAAATGCAGCTGCAAGCCTTGAGCTACAAGCCTCAAGAAAAGAGCATCCATGCGCCGAGCTGCTTTCTTGCAGCTTGCCGCTTGCAACTTGCGGCTTCAATCCTATTGGTAGGCGTCTATGGAACAACCCCTGAAGGTGATGGTGATCGACGATTCCCGCACGATCCGCCGCACCGCGCAGATGTTGCTCGGTGAAGCGGGCTGCGAGGTGATCACCGCCAGCGATGGCTTCGATGCCCTGGCCAAGATCGTCGACCATCAGCCCAGCATCATTTTCGTCGATGTGCTGATGCCACGCCTGGACGGCTACCAGACCTGCGCGGTAATCAAGCACAACAGTGCCTTCAAGGACACCCCGGTTATCCTGCTGTCGTCCCGCGATGGCCTGTTCGACAAGGCCCGCGGCCGAGTGGTCGGTTCCGATCAGTTTCTGACCAAACCGTTCAGCAAGGAAGAACTGCTCGACGCGATCCGCGCCCATGTGCCCGGGTTTGCCGCACCTCAACAACACGCACCCTGACCGAGCCCCCGCCATGGCGCGGTCCTACTTTCCTGATGGGGAAACAGCATGGCCCGAGTTCTGATTGTCGACGACTCGCCGACAGAGATGTACAGATTGACCGAATGGCTGGAAAAGCACGGCTACCAGGTGCTCAAGGCCAGCAACGGTGCCGACGGCGTGGCCCTGGCCCGGCAGGACAAGCCCGACGCGGTGCTGATGGACATCGTCATGCCTGGCATGAATGGCTTCCAGGCCACCCGCCAGCTCAGCAAGGACCCGGACACCAGCGCTATTCCAGTGATCGTGGTAACCACCAAGGACCAGGAAACCGACCGTATCTGGGCCACGCGCCAGGGTGCCCGTGACTTCCTGACCAAACCGGTGGAAGAGGAGGCGCTGATCGCCAAACTCAAAGAAGTGCTGGGGGCTTGACCACCCGCCCGCAAGGCGCGTCGCTGACCGCCTTTGAGTTGTTGCTGGACATCGACCGGCGCTGCCGCCTGCTGGTCGCCGACCAGCCGCCGCAGGACAACCGCGTGCAGCAGTGGAGCGGCATTGGCTTTCGCATTGCCGGGCAGTGGTTCGTCGCGCCCATGGGCGAAGTGGCCGAGGTATTGCGCGAACCGCGCAGTAGCCGCGTCCCCGGCGTGCAGCCATGGGTATGCGGGGTGGCCAACCTGCGTGGCCGGCTGTTGCCGGTGATGGACCTGAGCTGCTTCTTCGGCCTGGGCCACGCCGCACCGGGCAAGCAGCGGCGAGTGCTGGTGCTGGATCACGACGACCTGTTCGTCGGCTTGCTGGTCGACGAGGTGCTGGGCCTTCAGCACTTTGCCCTCGACAGCCTGCAGTTGTCGCCGCCGCAGCCTCTGATCGCTGCCGCTGCACGCTTTGTGCAGGGGTATTTTCCGCGTGAACGTAACTGGGCGATCTTCAGCCCCTTTGCCCTGGCCCAGGCGCCGGGCTTTCTCGATGTGGCGTTATAGGACCTGCGAACGTGAACAAGCCTGCCACCCCCGTCACTGCCACCACCGTGAGCCCACGTACCCGCAGCATCGCGCAGATCACCGTGCTGTTCCTGATACTGATCCTTTCGATCATCTTGCTGTTCGCCAACTTTGCTTACCTGAATACCCAATCCAACTACGACAAGCAGTACATCGGCCATGCCGGCGAGCTGCGCGTGCTGTCGCAGCGTATCGCCAAGAACGCCACCGAGGCGGCCACTGGCAAGGCCCTGGCCTTCAAGCTGCTGTCGGATGCGCGCAATGATTTCGAACAGCGCTGGGGCTACCTGCGCCAGGGTGACAAGTCCACTGGCCTGCCGCCTGCGCCGCCTTCGGTGCGTGACGAGATGGAATCGGTACGCCGCGACTGGGAAAACCTGCGCAAGAACACCGACATCATCCTGGCCAGCGAGCAGACCGTGCTGTCGCTGCACCAGGTGGCAGCGACCCTGGCCGAGACCGTGCCGCAGCTGCAGGTGGAATACGAAAAAGTGGTCGAGATCCTGCTGCAGAGCGGTGCCCCGGCCAGCCAGGTTGCAGTGGCCCAACGCCAACTGTTGCTGGCCGAACGTATTCTTGGCTCGGTCAACACCGTCCTGGCGGGTGACGACAGCGCCGCGCAGGCGGCCGATGCCTTCGGCCGTGACGCCGGGCGCTTTGGCCAGGTGCTGGAGGGCATGCTCAATGGCAATACGACGATCCAGGTAACCCGTGTCGAAGACGCCGACGCCCGCGCACGGCTGGCCGAAATCGCCGAGTTGTTCCAGTTCGTTGCCGGTTCGGTGGATGAAATCCTCGAAACCTCGCCCGAACTGTTCCGTGTGCGGGAGGCTGCGGGCAACATCTTCAGCCTGTCGCAAACCCTGCTCGACGAAGCTTCACACCTGGCGAACGGTTTCGAGAACCTGGCCGGCGGTCGTACCCTCGACACCGTTGGCGGCTATGCCTTGGGCCTGCTGGCGCTGGCCTCGATCATCCTTATCGGCCTGGTCATGGTGCGTACCACCAACCGCCAACTACGCGAGACCGCAGAAAAGAACGAACGCAACCAGCAGGCCATCATGCGCCTGCTCGACGAAATCGAAGAGCTGGCAGATGGCGACCTGACGGTGACCGTATCGGTGACTGAAGACTTCACCGGCGCCATTGCCGACTCGATCAACTATTCCGTGGACCAGTTGCGCGATCTGGTCGCCACCATCAACCACAGTGCAGTGCAGGTCGCGGCCGCCGTGCAGGACACGCAGAACACCGCGCGGCAACTGGCCAAGGCCTCCGAGCACCAGGCCGCACAGATCAGCGAGGCGTCCGAGGCGGTGGGTGACATGGTCGAGTCGATCGACCGGGTTTCGGCGCATGCTTACGAATCGGCCAAGGTGGCCGAGCGTTCGGTGGCCATCGCCAACAAGGGCAACGAGGTGGTGCACAACACCATCGACGGCATGGACAACATTCGCGAGCAGATCCAGGACACCGCCAAGCGGATCAAGCGTCTGGGCGAGTCTTCTCAGGAAATCGGTGACATCGTAAGCCTGATCGACGACATTGCCGACCAGACCAACATTCTTGCCCTGAATGCCGCCATCCAGGCGTCGTTGGCCGGTGAAGCCGGCCGCGGGTTTGCCGTGGTTGCCGACGAGGTGCAGCGCCTGGCCGAGCGCTCATCGTCTGCCACCCGCCAGATCGAGGCGCTGGTGCGTACCATTCAGGCCGATACCAACGAAGCGGTGATCTCCATGGAGCAGACCACCGCCGAAGTGGTGCGTGGCGCACGCCTGGCCCAGGATGCCGGGGTGGCGCTGGCCGAGATCGAAGGGGTATCGCAGAACCTCGCCGACCTTATCCACAGCATCTCCGACGCTGCCCAGTTGCAGACCTCGTCGGCCGGGCAGATCTCCCACACCATGGCGGTGATCCAGCAGATTACCGCGCAGACCTCCGCCGGCTCCGGTGCCACCGCCGACAGCATCCGCCACCTGGCCCGCATGGCCAGCGAGATGCGCCGTTCGGTGTCCGGATTCACCCTGCCGCCACCTACCGAGCCGCGTTGAGGAATAGTGACCATGGCGTCTGCAGTAAGCCCCGAGCGTCACGAAACAGTGGCACTGGCCTGGACCAAGGCCGCCATTCTCGATTGCCTGGGCCAGGCAAGGCAGGCGCTGGAGCGCTTTGCCGGCGAGACGGGCGACCTTTCGATGATGGCTTTCGTGGTCGACAACCTGCATCAGGTGCACGGCTGCCTGCGCATGCTCGAACTGCGCGGCGCCACGCGCCTGGCCGAGGAGCTGGAGCTGTTTGCCAAGGCTTTGGCCGATGGCCAGGTCAGCCCCCGGGGTGATTGCCTGGGTGCATTGTTCCGCGGCCTGGAGCAGTTGCCCTCGTACCTGGAGCGGTTGCGCGGTGCCCGCCACGACCTGCCGCTGGTGATGCTGCCGTTGCTCAACCAGCTGCGTGCCTGCCGTGGGGAGGAACCGCTGGCCCAGGCCAGCCTGATGACCGGTGCCGCCCAACGCTTCGCGGGTGACGATGACCTTGCCAACCTCGACTTGTCGCTGGGCAACTGGCGTGACCAACTGCAGGCCGGGTCGGGGCGCGATGCGCTGCGTTCGGTGGTGACTGCACTGTGCGATGACTTGATGCGCATCAAGGAGCGCCTGGACCAGTTCGGGCGCGGCGACCGTCAGCACCGCGAGCAGCTCGATGCGCTGCTGGCCCCGTTGCGCCACGTGGCTGACACCCTGGCGGTTCTGGGCTTTCAGCAACCGCGGCGGGTGATCATCGACCAGGTGCTGGCGTTGCAGGCATTGGCTCAGGGCGAGCGGGCGGTGGACGACGCGGTGTTGATGGATGTGGCGGGGGCTCTGTTGTACGTGGAAGCCTCCCTGAACGGCATGGTCGGCCCTTTGGAGGAAAACGGCCAAGGCAATTTGCCGGGCTCGGACCTGGCTGAGATACGCCAGTTGGTGCTGAATGAGTCGCTGAACGTGTTGCAGCAGGCCAAGGATCTGATCGGCGATTACCTGGAGTCCGACTGGCCCCGGCAACGCCTGCAGCCCTTGCCGGGGCTGTTGCAGCAGATCCGCGGGGCGCTGGCCATGTTGATGCTGCCCGCCGTGGCCGAGCTGTTTGTCGGCTGCGCAAGCTATGTGCAGCGTGGGTTGCAGCACCTGGAGGAAGAGCCGCCGATTGATGAGCTGACGCACTTGGCCGAGGCACTGAGTGCTGCCGAATGCTACCTGCAATGGCGGGCGGCCGACCCGCTGGCCGATGGCCAACCCTTTATCGAGATGGCACGGGCCAGCTTGGCGGCACTGGGTGTGCCGTGCGCGGTGGTCGGGGCCAACCCAGACCAGGACGGCAGTGGCGATGGCATCGATGACGAGCTTCGTGAAGTGTTCCTGGACGAGGCGGGCGAACTGCTGCCGGAAATCGAGCGCCACTGGTTGCGCTGGCGTGCCGACAACCAGCAACGCGAGGCACTGGGCGAAGTGCGTCGCGCGCTGCATACACTCAAAGGCAGCGGCCGCATGGTACATGCAGAGGCGGTGGCTGAACTGGCCTGGGGCGCCGAGCACCTGCTGAACCGGGTACTCGAGGGCCGCAGCGTGCTCAGCCCGGAAGGGGTTGTAGCGCTGCAGCAGGTGTTCGTCCACCTGCCTGACCTGCTGGCCGACTTTGCTGCCGGCCAACTGCCGCAACTGACTGAAATCGAGCAATTGGCCGGGCACCTGCACAGCCTGGCCGAAAACGATGCCCCGGCGGCTACCGGTGTCGATGGCCTCGATCCGCAGTTGCTGGGCATTTTTCGCACCGAGGCGCAGGGGCATCTGGCCAGTCTTGAGGTTTATCTGCAAAGCGCCGGTGGCCACGACACGCCGGTCAGCGATGACTTGCAGCGTGCCTTGCACACGCTCAAAGGCAGTGCCGCCATGGCCGGGGTGATGCCGGTCGCTGAACTGGCCACTGCCTTCGACCGCCTGGCCCGTGAGTACAAGGGGCATCAACTGCCACTGCAAATGGCCGAGATGGAGTGGCTGGAAGCTGCGCGCTCGTTGTTCCATCTGGGCTTGGCGCAACTCGATAGCACGCCACTGGCCGCCATCCCCGGCGCCGCGGAACTGATCGAACAGGTCGGCCAGGCAGTGGACGGCCGCCTGGCCAGCCTGCATGAAGACCCGCACCATGCCGGCCGCCGCAAGCATGATCCGCAGTTGGTCGCCAGCTTCCTGGCGCAGGCCATGGACATTCTGCTCGATGCAGAGACGTTGTTGTCGCGTTGGCAGCAACAGCCCGCCCAGCGTGACGCACTGGATAACCTGCTCGACCAGATGACCACCCTGGGGCATGCCGCGCATCTGGCCGACCTGTGGCAGATGGATGAGGTGTGCGAGGCGTTGCTGGACTTGTATGGCGCTGTGGAGGAGGGCAGCCTGCCTGCCGATGCCCGCTTCTTCAGCCAGGCGCAGCGGGCCCATGAGACCCTGCTGGACATGCTCGACGAAGTGGCGGCCGGGCAGGATATTCCGCCGCGCCCGGAGCTGGTCGACAGCCTGCGCAACCTGCTGGACCAGGCCCTGGCGCCAGATGCCACCGGCCTGGTGGGCATCGATACGGTCACACCACTGCACCCGGACATGGACCTGTCCGATACCCTGGGGTTGCCACACCCGCCGTTGCAACCGGAGGTGGCCGGGCCGCTTGCCGAGGCGCCGGAAAGCCCCGGCGAAGAGCTGCTGGAAGTGTTCCTGGAAGAAAGCTCGGACATCGTCGAAAGCGCCGCGGCGGCCTTGGCACGATGGCAGGCCGACCCGCGCAGCAGCGTCGAGGTGGACAACCTGATGCGCGACCTGCACACCCTCAAGGGCGTGGCGCGCATGGTCGAAATTACCCCGATCGGTGACCTGGCCCACGAACTGGAGTTTCTCTACGAGCTGTTGGCTGCCGGCAGATTGCCGCCAAGCGCGCCACTGTTCGCCCTGCTGCAGAACTGCCACGACCGATTGGCGCATATGCTTGACGCCGTCCGCCTGGGGCAGCCGTTGCATGCCGCTACGGCGCTGATCGACTACATTCGCAACTTCAGCAGTGCGGCACTGACAGACAGTGCCGCGGGCCAGGGACCGCCAGAAGCTGCAACCGCCGAAGCACCGGCAGCAGCGCCAGAGCGGGCACCGGGTGACATGGTCAAGGTCGACGCCGAGCTGCTCGACGACCTGGGTAACCTGGCCGGCGAGCACTCGATCATCCGTGGGCGCATCGAGCAGCAGGTCAACGACGCGCAGTTCGCCCTCAACGAGATGGAAACCACACTCGAGCGCATGCGCGATCAGTTGCTGCGTCTGGATGTCGAGACCCAGGGACGAATCTCCAGCCGGCAGCAGTTCGAAGGCGATGCCTATGACGACTTCGACCCTCTGGAAATGGACCGCCACTCCCAGCTGCAGCAGCTGTCACGGGCCCTCTTCGAGTCTGCCTCGGACCTGCTGGATCTGAAGGAAACCCTGGCTCAGCGTGCTCAGGAGGCGTACAGCCTGCTGCAACAGCAGGCGCGGGTGAACAGCCAGTTGCAGGAGGGCCTGACCGCCACCCTGATGGTGCCGTTCGAACGGCTGGTGCCGCGCTTGCAGCGCGTGGTGCGTCAGGTGGCCAGCGAGTTGGGCAAGCAGGTGGAATTGGTAGTTGGCAATGCCGAGGGTGAACTGGACCGCAGCGTGCTGGAGCGTATGGTGGCGCCGCTGGAGCATATGCTGCGCAATGCCGTTGACCACGGCCTGGAAAGCCGCGCAATGCGCCTGGCCGCCGGCAAACCGGAGCAGGGCACCATTCACCTGAATTTGCTGCATGAAGGCGCCGATATCGTCATCGAAATGACGGATGATGGTGCCGGCGTGCCACTGGAAGCGGTGCGGCACAAGGCTATCAAGCGCGGCCTGCTGGACCCGCAGGCGCAGTTGAGTGACCACGAGATCCTGCAGTTCATCCTGCGGCCAGGCTTTTCCACCGCCGAAAAGATCACCCAGATTTCCGGGCGCGGGCTGGGCATGGATGTGGTGCACGAGGAGGTCAAGCAACTGGGGGGCTCGATGAGTATCGAGTCGGCACAGGGCAAAGGGGCGCGCTTTCTGATCCGCCTGCCGTTCACCGTGTCGATCAACCGTGCGCTGATGGTGCACCTGGGCGAAGAGCAATACGCCATTCCGCTCAATACCATCGAGGGCATCGTCCGCGTGCCACCTGCCGAACTTGCGGCGTGCTACCAGCTGGACTCGCCCCGCTATGTGTATGCCGGCCACGAATACGAGCTGCGCTACCTGGGTGAATTGCTGCAAGGCCTGCCGCGCCCGGCGCTGCTGGGGCAGAGCGTACCGTTGCCGGTGCTGTTGGTGCATTCCAAGGAGCAGTCGTTCGCCATCCAGGCCGATAGCCTGTCGCCCAGCCGCGAGATCGTGGTGAAAAGCCTGGGGCCGCAGTTTGCTGCGGTTGCCGGGCTATCGGGGGCGACACTGCTAGGCGATGGCCGGGTGGTACTGATTCTTGACCTGCTGGGCCAGCTGCGCGGCCAGCAGCGACGGCTGGCCCGCCTGCCCGGTGGCGGCAGCCAACGCCAGTTGCTTGGCCCGGCACCGCGCCGTGCCTTGCTGGTGATGGTGGTGGACGATTCGGTGACCGTACGCAAGGTGACCAGCCGCCTGCTGGAGCGCCACGGCATGAGCGTGCTCACGGCCAAGGATGGCGTCGATGCCATGGCCCTGCTGGAAGAGCACCGGCCCGACGTGTTATTGCTGGACATCGAGATGCCGCGGATGGACGGCTTCGAGGTGGCCACACGCATCCGCCGTGACGCACGGCTCAAAGACTTGCCGATTATCATGATCACCTCACGCACCGGGCAGAAGCACCGGGACCGCGCCATGGCCATCGGCGTCAACGAATACCTGGGAAAGCCGTACCAGGAATCGCTGCTGTTGCAGAGCATTGCCCATTGGAGCCAAACCCATGCTTGAATTGATTTCCGGCCAGCGCAGTAGCCTGACCGGGCTGTTGCTGCCGATGGGGGACCGCACGCTGGTGTTGCCCAACGTGGCGGTGGCCGAGTTGAGTGGGCAGCGTAACCTGGTGTGCCAGCACGGCGACCCCGCCTGGCACCTGGGGTGGATCGACTGGCGCCAGCAACGCCTGCCGTTGATCGGCTTCGAGGCGGCGTGTGGTGGTGAGACGCCGTGCGGGGAGCGGGCGCGCGTGGTGGTGCTCAATGCCTTGGGCGATACCGGTTTGCGGTACCTGGCGCTGTTGCTGCAGGGCATTCCGCGATCGTGCAAGCTCGACAGTCAGCTTAACTACGTGGATGTGGCGCTGGGCAGGTTGGAGCTGGCGGCGGTGCAGGTGGGTGAGCAGGTGGCGCGGGTGCCGGACCTGGTCGCGCTTGAACGCTTGGTGCGTGACGCGGAGCTGCAACCTGACCTTGGTTAGGATGTGAGGCGCAGGGTCTGGTGGTCTGGAGTGGGAGCGGCCTTGTGTCGCGATGGGCTGCGCAGCAGCCCCGGCGGTTCATGCCGTGGCAATGAAAGCCTGGGGCCGCTTCGCGCCCCTTTCGCGACACAAGGCCGCTCCCACAAAGAACGAAGCCATCAACATCACATCAGGAACCCAGCCCACCTCAGGAGGTCTGTGTTTGCATGTATTACGGTGAACGCTTCAACGCCTGGACCCACCTGGTCGGTGCCGTCCTCGCTGCTATTGGTGCCATCTGGCTGATCGTGGTTGCGGGCCTGCAAGGCGACCCGTGGAAGATCGTCAGCTTCTCCATCTACGGCGGCACGCTGCTGTTGCTGTACAGCATCTCCACCCTGTACCACAGCACCCGTGGGCGGGCGAAAGTGATCATGCGCAAGCTCGACCACCTGTCGATCTATCTGCTGATTGCCGGCAGCTACACGCCGTTTTGCCTGGTCAGCCTGCGCGGCCCATGGGGATGGAGCCTGTTCGGCGTGGTCTGGGGGCTGGCGATCATCGGCATGTTGCAAGAGATCAAGCCGCGCTCCGAGGCGCGGATCCTCTCGATCATCATCTACGCGGTAATGGGCTGGATCGTGCTGGTGGCCGTCAAGCCACTGCTGAACTCGCTGGGCACTGCCGGCTTCGCCTGGCTGGCTGCCGGCGGCGTGTTCTACACCGTCGGCATCATCTTCTTCGCCTTCGACAGCCGCTTCCGTCACTGGCATGGCATCTGGCACCTGTTCGTGATCGCTGGCAGTCTGATGCACTTCGTGGCGGTGTCGCTCTACGTACGCTAATTAAAAATCGCCCCACAACTGCTGTGCCACCGACAGCGCCACCACTGGCGCGGTCTCGGTGCGCAGCACGCGTGGGCCAAGGCGGGCTGCGTGGAAGCCGGCGGCTTTGGCCTGCTCCACTTCGGCCTCGCTAAGGCCGCCTTCAGGGCCGATCACGAAGGCCAGGGTGGCGGGCTTTTCATGGCTGGTGAGCGGCTCGGCCACCGGGTGCAGGACCAGTTTCAGGTCAGCCTTGGTGCTGCTCAACCATTCGGCCAGGGTCACGGGCGGGTGGATGACGGGCAAGGTAGAACGCCCGCATTGTTCACAGGCGCTGATCGCCACTTGGCGCCAGTGGGCCAGGCGCTTGTCGGCGCGCTCGTCTTTCAGGCGCACTTCGCAGCGCTCGCTGACGATCGGGGTGATTTCGTTGGCACCAAGCTCGGTGGCCTTCTGGATCGCCCAGTCCATGCGCTCGCCACGGGAAAGGCCCTGGCCCAGGTGCACATGCAGCGGTGAATCGGCCTGGCCGGCAAAGGCCTGGTCAAGGCTGACGCGGACAGTTTTCTTGCCCACCTCGAGCAACTGACCACGGTATTCCTGGCCGCTGCCATCGAACAGCTGCACGGCGTCGCCGGGTGCCATGCGCAGCACGCGGCCAATGTAATGGGCCTGGGCCTCGGGCAGGTCGTGCTCGCCAAGGCTCAGGGGGGCGTCGATGAAGAAGCGGGACAGTCTCATGGGTTTGCTCGGTAAATAGAGAGACGCAGATCCCCTGTGGGAGCGGGCGTGCCCGCGAATCAGGCGCCGCGGTGCCTGGCAAGGGCTTCGCCCTTGTTCGCGGGCTCGCCCGCTCCCACAGGAAAAGTGGTGTGGCGAATTGCCGGGCCTAGCCCGGGTCGCGGAAATCGGGGTGGAAGTTGGCCGGCACTGCGACACTGACGCTGTCGCGGGTGGCGATATCGATGCCTTCGCTGGCCACTTCGCCAAGGAAGTCGATCTGCTCGGGGGTGATCACGTACGGCGGCAGGAAGTACACCACGCTGCCCAGCGGTCGCAGCAGAGCGCCGCGGGTCAGGGCGTGCTCGAACACCTTCAGGCCACGGCGCTCCTGCCAGGGATAGGCAACCTTGCCTGCCTTGTCCTGAACCATTTCGATGGCCAGGGCCATGCCGGTCTGGCGAATTTCTGCAACGTGAGCATGATCGGCCAGGTGTGCAGTGGCTGTGGCCATGCGCTTGGCCAACGCTTTGTTGGCCTCGATCACATTGTCCTGCTCGAAGATATCCAGGGTTGCCAGCGCCGCAGCGCACGCCAGCGGGTTGCCGGTGTAGCTGTGCGAGTGCAGGAATGCGCGCAGTGTCGGGTAATCGTCGTAGAACGCCTGGTACACCTTGTCGGTGGTCAGGCAGGCGGCCAGCGGCAGGTAGCCGCCAGTCAGGGCCTTGGACAGGCACAGGAAGTCCGGGCGGATGCCGGCTTGCTCGCAGGCGAACATCGTGCCGGTGCGGCCGAAGCCTACGGCGATTTCGTCGTGGATCAGGTGCACGTCGTAGCGGTCGCAGGCTTCGCGCAACAGCTTGAGGTACACCGGGTGGTACATGCGCATGCCACCGGCACCCTGTATCAGTGGCTCGACGATCACGGCGCTGATCGAGGCATGGTGTTCGGCCAGGGTCTGCTCCATGGCCTGGAACATGTTGCGCGAGTGCTCTTCCCAGCTCATGCCCTCGGGGCGCAGGTAACAGTCAGGGCTTGGCACCTTGAGGGTGTCGAGCAGCAGTGCCTTGTAGGTTTCGGTGAACAGCGGCACATCACCCACCGACATGGCGGCAATGGTTTCGCCGTGGTAGCTGTTGGTCAGGGTGACGAAGCGCTTCTTGTCCGGTTTGCCGATGTTCTGCCAGTAGTGGAAGCTCATCTTCAGCGCCACTTCGATGCACGACGAGCCATTGTCGGCATAGAACACCCGGTCGAGGCCGGCCGGGGTCATGGCGACCAGGCGCTCGGACAGCTCGATCACGGGCTGATGACTGAAGCCGGCCAGGATCACGTGTTCGAGCTGGTCGACCTGGTCCTTGATGCGCTGGTTGATGCGCGGGTTGGCATGGCCGAACACGTTGACCCACCAGCTGCTCACCGCATCCAGGTAGCGTTTGCCCTCGAAGTCTTCCAGCCACACGCCTTCGCCGCGCTTGATCGGGATCAGCGGCAGCTGCTCGTGGTCTTTCATCTGGGTGCAGGGGTGCCACAGGACCTTGAGGTCGCGTTGCATCCACTGATCATTGAGGCCCATGGGCACTTCTCCTGGCTTTGCGGCGTGGTTCGACCGCGTAAGCCTAAGCAATGCCGCAGGGCAGGACAACCGCTGCCGTTCAATGGGGTGGGTGCCGGTCCATTCGAGCTTGCTGCCTTGCATGGAGCAAAGCCCTCCAGGATGTGTTGCCGGAGCGGAGGCTCAGGCCTGAGGCTGTGCAAAGTCACCAAGATCATGCAGAGCTCCCCTGCCACTGTGTGGCCTAGCGACTGACAAAAATGTGAGCTGCCAAAAGGACTTGATGTCACTGCGCTGGCAGGGTGGTCGGACCTGACGTATTCTTAACGCATCTACCCGGGGCATTCCTGCCTCTCCCCGTTTCTGTAACCTCTGACTCGGAGT
Organism: Pseudomonas sp. FYR_5; assembly: GCF_043106315.1. Taxonomy (NCBI): domain Bacteria; kingdom Pseudomonadati; phylum Pseudomonadota; class Gammaproteobacteria; order Pseudomonadales; family Pseudomonadaceae; genus Pseudomonas; species Pseudomonas sp. FYR_5. The sequence continues at coordinate 41,255 of NZ_JBICMK010000055.1, forward strand.
TCGCCGACATGGCTGCTGCTTGGGTGCGTCTGTGCGCGTTGATATTGATTGGTGTGTCCAGCGGCGCTGCGCTGGCGAAAGACAAGACGCCCACGGCGATTGTCGTGGGGGGAGGCCTGGCAGGCCTGACGGCAGCCTACGAGCTGCAGAACAAAGGCTGGCAGGTGACCCTGCTGGAGGCCAAGGCGGGCATGGGCGGGCGTTCGGGCCTGGCCACCAGCGAGTGGATCGGCAACGCCAAGGCACAGCCGGTGCTTAACCAGTACCTCAACCGTTTCAAGCTTGAAACACTGCCGGCGCCGGAGTTTGTGCGTACCCCGGGTTACCTGATCGACGGCGAGTACTTCAGCGCCAGCGACCTGGCCACCAAGCAACCGGCCACTGCCGAGGCGCTCAAGCGTTACGAGAAAACCCTCGATGACCTGGCCCGCTCGATCGATGACCCGCTGAACCCGCAGGCAACCAGCACGCTGTTCGCCCTGGACCAGATCAACGTCTCCACCTGGCTGAACAAGCTGCAACTGCCGGCCACCGCCCGTCAGTTGATCAACCAGCAAATCCGTACCCGCTACGATGAACCGTCGCGCCTGTCGCTGCTGTACTTCGCCCAGCAGAACCGCGTGTACCGCGGCGTCAGCGACCGCGACCTGCGCGCCGCGCGGCTGCCCGGTGGCAGCCCGGTGCTGGCTCAGGCTTTCGTCAAGCAGCTGAAAACCATCAAGACCAGATCGCCGGTTACCGCGATTGTCCAGGACAAGGATGGTGTTACGGTAAAAGTCGGCAGCGTCGGCTACAAGGCAGATTATCTGGTCATGGCCGTGCCTTTGCGCGCGCTGGCCAGGATCCAGATGACCCCTGGCCTGGACAGCCAGCACCTGGCGGCGCTCAAGGGCACCAACTATGGTTGGCGCGACCAGATCATGCTCAAGTTCAAGAAACCCGTATGGGAAAGCCGTGCACGCATGTCGGGCGAAATCTTCAGTAACGCCGGCCTCGGCATGCTGTGGGTCGAGCCGGCGCTCAAGGGGGGGGCCAACGTGGTGATCAACCTGTCCGGCGACAACGCTCGTCTGCTGCAGGCCTTTGGTGACAAGCAGATGGTCGACCAGGTGCTGATCCGTCTGCATGCGTTCTACCCCCAGGCCCGTGGTGCTTTCACCGGTTACGAGGTCAAACGATACAGTGCTGACGTGGGCACAGGTGGTGCCTACCTGGCCTACGGCCCGGGGCAGATCAGCAAGTACTGGCGCCTTTGGGAGCGCCCGGTGCAGCGCATTGCCTTTGCCGGTGAGCACACCGATGCCCTGTACCCCGGCACTTTGGAAGGCGCCCTGCGCAGTGGCCAGCGTGCGGCCAGCCAGGTACAGGACCTGTTGGCCGGCAAGTCGTTCGACCCGGCCAAGGCGGCGCCGGTTGCGGCGACGGCAGGTGCGGCGGCCGCCAAGGAGAGCAAAGGAGGGTTCTTCTCCAATATGTTCGGCGGTTCGTCCGACAAGGGCGACAAGGCTGACAAGGCGCCGGTCAAAGCTGAGCCGAAGCCGTCCGAGGAGGCGAAGCAGGACAAGCCAGGCTTCTTCAAGCGCGTGTTTGGTGGGGCGGACACGCCCGAGGTGAAGGCTGCAGCCAATACCCAGGCCAAGGCTGGCTGATTGTTCGACAGTGTCGGCCTGTTTGCAGCCTGAAGGCCGGCACTGCAACCCCAGCGCTCCGACTATCGTTAATGTTTTCTTAATGGTGAGCCAACAGAATAAATATCGGATTCCTCGATAATCCGAAGCAATTTTTTCCGCTTTTCTTCGATACGTTTCGCGTTAGTCTGTGCACAGCTTTCACGGGGAAACACGCAACATGCAACTGCGCAATTCACCTTCTCGCTATGGCGTGGTCAGCATCATCCTGCACTGGGGTGTGGCGCTGGCAGTCTTCGGCCTGTTTGGCCTGGGCCTGTGGATGGTCGGCCTCGACTACTACAGCCCCTGGCGCAAGGCCGGCCCGGACCTGCACAAGAGTATCGGCCTGGTGCTGCTGGCGGTGATGCTGCTGCGAATGCTCTGGCGTTTCATCAGCCCGCCACCACCGGCTCCGGTCAATCATGGTGCACTCACTCGCCTGGCGGCCAAGTTGGGTCACCTGGTCCTGTACTTTGGGCTGTTTGCGGTGATGGTTGCCGGTTACCTGATTTCCACTGCCGACGGGGTCGGCATTCCGGTGTTTGGCCTGTTCGAAGTGCCGGCACTGATCAGCGACCTGCCCGACCAGGCAGATGTGGCGGGTGTGGTTCATTTGTGGCTGGCCTGGGGCTTGGTGATTTTCGCCGTGCTGCATGCCCTTGCCGCGCTCAAGCACCATTTCATCGACCGTGACGCGACCCTGATTCGCATGCTGGGCCGCAAAGCTTGACTCTCAACCTCAATTACACAGGAAGGAACAGGATGTTGAAAAAGACTTTTGCCGCTCTGGCGCTCGGTACCGCTCTGCTCTCTGCTGGCCAGGTCATGGCTGCCGAGTACAAGATTGACAAGGAAGGCCAGCACGCGTTCGTTGACTGGAAAATCAGCCACCTGGGCTACAGCTTCATCCACGGTACCTTCAAGGATTTCGACGGCAATTTCAGCTGGGACAGCGCCAAGCCTGAAGCCAGCAAGATTAGCGTCGACTTGAAAACCGCCAGCCTGTGGTCGAACCACGCCGAGCGTGACAAGCACATCGCCAGCGCCGACTTCCTCGACGTGAAGAAGTACCCAGACGCCAAATTCGTCTCCACCAGCGTCAAGTCGACTGGCGACAAGACGGCTGACGTGACTGGCGACCTGACCATGCACGGTGTCACCAAGCCGGTGACGTTCAAGGCTACCTTCAACGGTGAAGGCAAGGACCCATGGGGTGGTGAACGCGCTGGCTTCAACGCCACCACCACGCTGAACCTGAACGACTTCGGCATCAAAGGCCCAGGTGCCACTTCGCAGACCCTGGACCTGGATATCAGTGTTGAAGGTGTGAAGCAGAAGTAATTTCTGCCAGCTGAAGACCGAGGGGGCCGCTTTGCGGCCCTATCGCGACACAAGGCCGCTCCTGTAGAGAATTTCTTGATCTCTGCAGGAGCGGCCTTGTGTCGCGATAGGGCTGCGAAGCAGCCCCCTCGGCATTTCCATCAGCCCTTGCGGGTCAGCAGCGCCGGGCGCTCACCACGTGGGCGGCTTGGCAGGTCATCCAGTTGCTCAGGCGTCGGGAAGCGGTCCAGCTTGGACTCCTTGCGAATGATCACTGGCTGTTTTTCCGGCTGACGCGGGTTGCGCAAGGCCGGCTCTTGCCGGGCAGCATCGTCACGCGCAGGGCGACCACGGCCACCGCCGCCATCACGACGGGTACCGCCACCGTTGTTGGCGCGGGGCGGGCGTTTTTCTCCGCCACCACTGCGTGGCTGGCCGCCATTGCGGGCTTGGCCCTGGCCGCCAGCGTTGCTGCGTTGGCCATTGCCTTGCCCCTGACCTTGGCCAGCACCCCCCGGGCGGCGGTTGCGGCCCTGGTTCTTGCCCTGGTAAGGGCTGACATAGTCGGCGCGGTTACCGAAGTTATCGAGTTCGTCGTCCAGGAACTCTTCCGGGTCGCGGTCTGCCGGCGGCTTCGGCACGCTGTTATTGCTGGCCTGCTGCGGGCGTGGTTTCTTGTCACGCGGCTTGCGCGGTTGCTGCTTGTCGCCGCTCTTTTCCTTGTCGTCCGGCTTGGCCGCAGCTTGCTGCCTGGCTTTGCCTTTGTCCTTGCCTTTGTCCTTGCGGCCGCCGTTGGTGTCTTTACCACCTTCGCCACGGGCTTGCTGGTTGCGGCCACCGCGGCCGTTATTCTGCGGGCGCTCGCGTGCTTCGGGCTTCTCGGCTTCTACCTGGCTGGCGTCGAAGCCCATCAGGTCGCCATCCGCGATGCGCTGCTTGGTCACCCGCTCGATGCTCTTGAGCAGCTTCTCTTCATCTGGCGCGACCAGGGAAATAGCTTCGCCCGAACGACCGGCACGGCCGGTACGGCCGATGCGGTGGACGTAGTCTTCCTCGACATTCGGCAGCTCGAAGTTGACAACATGGGGCAACTGGTCGATGTCCAGGCCGCGGGCAGCGATGTCGGTGGCGACCAGTACGCGCACGCTGTTGGCCTTGAAGTCGGCCAGCGCCTTGGTGCGGGCGTTCTGGCTCTTGTTGCCGTGGATCGCGGCGGCGGTCAGGCCTTGCTTTTCCAGGTACTCGGCCAGGCGGTTGGCGCCATGCTTGGTTCGGGTGAACACCAACACCTGTTCCCAGGCGCCCAGGGTGATCAGGTGCGCCAGCAAGGCACGCTTGTGGCTGGCAGGCAGGCGATATACCCGCTGCTCGATACGCTCGACGGTGGTGTTCGGCGGGGTGACCTCGATACGCTCCGGGTTGTGCAGGAGCTTGTCGGCGAGGTCGGTGATGTCCTTGGAGAAGGTGGCCGAGAAGAGCAGGTTCTGGCGCTTGGCCGGCAGGCGGGCGAGGACCTTCTTGACGTCGTGGATGAAGCCCATGTCGAGCATGCGATCGGCTTCATCCAGTACCAGGATTTCCACGTGGGCCAGGTCGACCTTGCCTTGGCCGGCGAGGTCAAGCAGGCGGCCTGGGCAGGCGACCAGCACATCAACGCCTTTGGCAATGGCCTGGATCTGCGGGTTCATGCCAACGCCGCCGAAGATGCAGGCGCTGACCAGTGGCAGGTCACGGGCATAGACCTTGAAACTGTCATGCACCTGGGCTGCCAGTTCGCGGGTCGGTGTCAGGACCAGAACGCGAGGCTGGCGCGGGCCGTGGCGCTGTGATTTGTCGGGATGGCCGGCCGGGAACAGGCGCTCGAGAATCGGCAGGGCGAAGCCGCCGGTTTTACCCGTACCTGTCTGTGCGGCAACCATCAGGTCGCGGCCTTGCAACACGGCGGGAATTGCCCGCTGTTGCACGGGGGTCGGCTGGGTGTAGCCCGCAGCCTCGATAGCGCGGACAAGAGCCTCGGAGAGACCGAGGGAAGCAAAGGACATGGGCGATCCTGTTCTCGTGTGGGCTGGGCCCGTTGGGATGTTCTGCCTGGCGCGACGGGCATCGGTGGAATGCGATCGCGTCCGGTCCAGCTGGGCTTTCACTGCACATCCGGGAAACGGAGGCTGGACGCAAAGGAGCGTCGGTGCCGATCGGGATGCCTGTTGCGAGGCCGAGCGTCCGGGCGTGAGCCGGGCGGGAAGGCCCGAGTATAACAGAGCTATCGCGCTGTGCTGCTTTCCTGCTGCTCAACGGCGTTGAGAATGTTTCCGGTGTCGCTTGTGTAGCGGTTGCTGATCGCTGCATAGGCCGGTTCCTGCTTGAACCGCTGCAGCTCTTCGGCAAAGGCCAGAGCCAGTGCCTCCCGGCCGGGTTTGCGCACTAAACCCAGGTACTGTGACTGATGGCTTACTACCAGCGGCAACTCTTCGACTTGCCGCTGCAAGCCAAGTTGGTGAAGCAGGTAATGGCCAACCCTGCGATCGGTGATCGCCAGATCGATGCGGCCCAGCATCAGCTTGCCGAAGTTGGCTTCGAGGGTAGGCGCGGCTTCGCGCTTGAAGTAAGAGGCCTCGCTGAACGCGGTGCCATAGGTATAGCCGGGCGATGTGCCGACGGTAAGGCCAGAAAGGTCTTTCAGCTGGGTGACCGCATGGCGACGTGCATGAGCCTGAAACAAGACGAATTCGACCTCCGACATGGGCTCGGGGGCATATACCAGGTAGGGCTGGCGCGACTCGATCATGAAGATGTCGAGGATACCGTCGGCCAAACCTTGCTCGACCATCGCCAGGCAGCGCTTCCACGGCAGGAACTGCCATTCCACCTCGACCCCCAGGCGCTTGAAGACCTGAGTGGTAACCTCGTAGTCGATACCGCGTGGCTGGCCTTCATGCTGATACACGTAGGGCGCCCAGTCATCGGTCACCAGACGCAGTCGCTCGCCCAGAGCCAACGGGCTCAGGCTGGCGAGCAGCAGGATCCAGAACAGACGGGCGATATGTGGCATGGCCGGAGATTACGCGTTCGGCCGGTGTACGGTAAAGGCATGCACGATCGATGCGGGAGCGGGCGTGCCCACGAACACCGGCGAAGCCGGTGCCAACTATCGGGTTGCGCTCTTCGCGGGCACGCCCGCTCCCACAACCGCGCAAGACAATGAATTTTGCGGGCACATCAGGATTGAGTGGTTCGCAGCAGATGCGCCTCGATATCCTTGCGCCGCTCGCCCAGCGATAGCCGCAACCCTGGATGGCGCAGGCACTGACGCAGCCGCTCGGGCTCCATGTAGCCATGGCGGTCGTAGAGGTTTTCCAGAGCCTTGTCCCACCAGGCGGACGCGCAGGCGCGGTCGAACTCATTGGGGTAGGGGTAGCAGCCATAGAGCAATTCGCGGGCAAACTGGCGCTCGTGGCTGGGCAGGGTCAGGCTCAGCGCCTTGTAACCCAGACGGTGCAGGGTTGGTGGCCGCGGCAGTTGGTCGTTGACCCGCGCAACGTCCGCCAGGGCCGAGGGGCTGAGTGGGTCGTGGTCGTGCTTGCGCAGCCAGGCCTGGATCTTGGCGCGGAACTGCGCCTTGCGGCTCCAGTAGTGATGGATGACATCGGTGCACTCGGCCAGCTCCAGGTTGCGGTTGGCCGCCACTGCCAGGCAGAACTCCTCAAGGGTATAGGCCTCACGCGCCAAGGGGTAGAATTCGTCCATCATGGCGATGGAGCGGTCGAGGGTGCCGCAGTCCTCGGCAGTGAGGCCGATAACGCCGGAGTTGACGAGCGGCATCTGGCAGTCGGCCAGTCCCCGGGACTCGAGAATGGCCAGCAGGTTCTTGTACAACAGGCACTTCTGGTCAGCGCCGTAGCGCGCGCCGATGGCGTTGCACAGCAGGCGGTTGGGCGCCACACGGGCGAACAGATGCAGCGGCGAAGTGCGGAAAAAGGTGTCTGTGTCGATCAGCACTGCCAGTGGGTGTTCCTGCAGTACCCGGCGCAACAGCACATGCTTGCTGCGAAAGTGATAACCGTGCGGGGCGTTCCATGCCTGGCGCGTGGCCTCGTCCAGCAAGTGGACGGTGACGGGCAGCTTGGCGTAGGGCTGCGCAGTGTCGGTGTAAACCTGGATGTCCATGGCCTCGCCGGCTGCACTGCCCAACTGGGCGAGGGCGCTGACGATGCTGAAGCAGGCTTCCTGATGGTAGGTTGCCGGGCCGAAAGCCAGATATACAAGCTGTGGGCGCGAAGGTTGGGGACGCTGCATGGCAGGCAAGACCTGTTTAACCCGAAAATGAATAAGGCTTTAGTCTATGACCAAAGCCTTAAGCATTTCTTAAGCAGACTTTGCCAAAAGATTTCAGCGCGGCAGCTTCAGGTTGTTCCAGATCGCCAGGCTCGGTTCGGCCTGGTTCAAGGTATAGAAGTGCAGGCCCGGTGCGCCGCCTTGCAACAGCTGTTCGCACATGCGGGTAATCACTTCTTCGCCGAAGGCCTGGATGCTGGCGGTGTCGTCGGCATAGGCCTCCAGCTGCTTGCGGATCCAGCGCGGGATCTCGGCGCCACAGGCATCGGAGAAGCGGGCCAGCTTGCTGTAGTTGGTGATCGGCATGATGCCCGGTACCACCGGAATGTCCACGCCCAGCTTCTGTGCGCGCTCGACGAAGTAGAAGTAGCTGTCGGCGTTGAAGAAGTACTGGGTGATGGCGCTGTCGGCACCGGCCTTGACCTTGTGCACAAAGTTGGCCAGGTCGGCCTCGAAGTTGCGCGCCTGCGGGTGCATTTCCGGGTAGGCAGCGACTTCCAGGTAGAAGTGGTCAGCGGTTTCCTGGCGGATGAATTCGACCAGCTCACTGGCGTAGCGCAGTTCACCACTGGCCATGCCCATGCCCGACGGCAGGTCGCCACGCAGAGCGACGATGCGTTTGATGCCGGCGGCCTTGTACTCGGCCAGCAGGGCGCGCAATTCGGCCTTGGTATCGCCCACGCACGACAGGTGCGGCGCGGCAGGGATCTTCACTTCGCTTTCCAGCTGCAGCACGGTATTGAGCGTGCGGTCGCGGGTCGAGCCACCGGCACCGTAGGTGCAGGAGAAGAAGTCCGGGTTATAGGTGGCCAGCTGGCGGGCAACGCCCATCAGCTTTTCGTGACCGGCGTCGGTCTTGGTCGGGAAGAACTCGAAACTGTAGCGGCGTTCTTGTGACATCAGGCGTTCCTCTGGCAACAAGCGTCTTGCGGCAAGCTGCAAGTAAAAGCCAGATCGGTGATGGCCGGTCTGGCTTGGGCGTCGTTCAAGATCTGTGTTTCCGGAGCTGCAAGTGGCAATGGCGCGGACCGCCTTTGCTTGCCGCTTGCAGCTCCAAGCTTGCCGCTTAGTAGCGGTAGGCGTGCGGCTTGAACGGGCCTTCGACGGTCACGCCGATGTAGTCGGCTTGCTGCTTGGTCAGCTGGGTGACCACGCCGCCGAAGCCGCGGACCATTTCCAGGGCCACTTCTTCGTCGAGTTTCTTCGGCAGCACTTCAACGGTCAGGCGCTCGGCTTTCTTTTCGGCCGGCAGGTCAGCGAACTTCTGCTCGAACAGGAAGATCTGTGCCAGAACCTGGTTGGCGAACGAACCGTCCATGATGCGGCTTGGGTGGCCAGTGGCGTTGCCCAGGTTGACCAGGCGGCCTTCGGCCAGCAGGATCAGGTAGTCGTCGTTTTGCGGGTCGAAGCTGCCAGCGCCGGTACGGTGGATCTTGTGAACCTGCGGCTTGACCTCTTCCCAGGCCCAGTTCTTGCGCATGAAGGCGGTGTCGATTTCGTTGTCGAAGTGGCCGATGTTGCAGACTACGGCACGCTTTTTCAGGGCCTTGAGCATGTTGGCGTCGCAGACGTTGACGTTACCGGTGGTGGTCACGATCAGGTCGATCTTGCCCAGCAGGGCCTTGTCGATGCTGGCTTCGGTGCCGTCGTTGATACCGTCGATGAACGGCGAGACCAGCTCGAAGCCGTCCATGCAGGCTTGCATGGCGCAGATCGGGTCAATTTCGGAGACCTTGACGATCATGCCTTCCTGGCGCAGGGACTGGGCCGAGCCCTTGCCCACGTCACCGTAGCCGATCACCAGGGCCTGCTTGCCCGACAGCAGGTGGTCGGTACCACGCTTGATGGCGTCGTTCAGGCTGTGACGGCAGCCGTACTTGTTGTCGTTCTTGCTCTTGGTGACCGAGTCGTTGACGTTGATCGCCGGGACTTTCAGCTCGCCCTTGGCCAGCATGTCCAGCAGGCGGTGCACGCCGGTGGTGGTCTCTTCGGTCACGCCGTGCACGCGGTCCAGTACCTGCGGGTACTTCTTGTGCAGCAGTTCGGTCAGGTCACCACCGTCGTCGAGGATCATGTTGGCGTCCCATGGCTGGCCATCTTTCAGGATGGTCTGCTCCAGGCACCACTCGTACTCTTCTTCGGTTTCACCTTTCCAGGCGAACACCGGGATACCGGCGGCGGCGATCGAGGCGGCGGCCTGGTCTTGAGTCGAGAAGATGTTGCAGGACGACCAGCGCACTTCGGCACCCAGGGCAACCAGGGTTTCGATCAGCACGGCGGTCTGGATGGTCATGTGGATGCAGCCCAGGATCTTTGCACCCTTGAGCGGTTGCTCGGCCAGGTACTTGCGACGCAGGCCCATCAGCGCAGGCATTTCCGATTCGGCAATGATGGTTTCGCGACGGCCCCAGGCGGCCAGGGAGATGTCGGCGACTTTGTAATCGGTAAAACCAGCAGGCATGTTTGCAGCGCTCATGAGAGCCTCCATTCGTAATGTGCGAATGGGCGCCGTTGTGCGTTAAGCGCTCGCGGGAGCGAGCAACGCCCCATCCGAGCCTGACAGGCCTAGCCTGCTGCAGCGCCCCTCGGACAGGTGGCGGGCATGGCACCGCTGTGGGCAACCATGTAAAACGGCGCAGATTATAGCTGCCCCCGTCGGCTTGCCCAAGGTTTTCCGTCGATTAATCGCGACGATAGTCGATGTTCAATGGAGCGAAGGCAGCCGCTCTGCCATCATTGCTACACGTTAGCCAAGCAGGTCAGGAGTACAGATGAACTTTCACACCCGCAAGTGGGTTAAACCCGAAGACCTCAACCCCAATGGCACCCTGTTCGGTGGCAGCCTGTTGCGTTGGATCGATGAAGAGGCGGCGATCTACGCCATCGTCCAGCTGGGCAACCAGCGTGTGGTGACCAAGTACATGTCGGAAATCAACTTCGTCAGTGCTTCGCGCCAGGGCGACATCATCGAGCTGGGCATTACAGCCATCGAGTTCGGCCGCACCTCGATCACCCTCAAGTGCGAAGTGCGTAACAAGATCACCCGCAAGAGCATTCTGACTGTCGACAAGATGGTGTTCGTCAACCTGGGTGAGGATGGCTTGCCGGCAGCCCATGGGCGCACCGAGATCAAGTACGTGCAGGACCAGTTCCCGGATTCGGCAGTCGAATAGTTCCTGGTTGTCTGTGCCGGCCTCTTCGCGGGTGAACCCGCTCCTACAGGGGGACGCGATCCCGTAGGAGCGGGTTCACCCGCGAATGGGCCGCAAAGCGGCCCCGGCATTCTCAAGGCTGGGCGCTGACCTTGCGTACCACCCGCCCAATGCTCAACCCCTGCACCAGAATCGACGACAACACCACGATGTAGGTGATCGACAGCAGCAGGTCCCGTTCCTCGCCCAGCGGTAGCGACAGCGCAAGTGCCACCGACACGCCACCGCGCAGGCCCCCCCAGGTCAGCACCCGCACCGTGCCTTTGGGCACCGGACGCCAGCGCCGCAGCAGCACGATCGCCGGAGCCACGGTCAGCAGGCGCGACAGCAGCACTGCCAGTGCCAGTACGCCGCCAGCCGCCAGGTGCATCCAGTTGAACGGCAGCAGCAACAGCTCCAGACCGATCAATGCGAACAGCAGGGCATTGAGCATGTCGTCGATCAGTTCCCAGAAACCGTCCATGTAACGGCGGGTCATGTCATTCATCGCCAGGTTGCGCCCCAGGTTGCCGATGATCAGGCCGGCCACCACCATGGCGATCGGCGCCGACACATGCAGCTCGTAGCACATTGCCGAACCACCGATCACCAGCGCCAGGGTCAGCATGACTTCCACCTGATACTGCTCGACGCTCTTGATCATGCGGTAGGTGGCATAGCCGATCAGGCCACCGAACACCGCACCGCCAATGGCCTCGCGGGCGAACAGGATCGCCGTGTCGGTCATGCTCGGTGTTTCACCCAGCCGGATGATGCCCAGCAGCACGGTGAATACCACGACTGCCGTACCGTCGTTGAACAGTGACTCGCCGACGATGGTGGTTTTAAGCGGTTTGGGCGCATTGGCAGTACGCAGCGCGCCAAGTACGGCAATCGGGTCGGTCGGTGAGATCAGTGCACCGAACAGCAGGCAGTAGATCAGTGGCACCTGCCAGCCGAACAGGGCAAACACCCAATGCGCCAGGTAGCCGATGACCACGGTGGCGATCAGCACGCCCAAGGTGGCCAGCAGGCCAATCGGCCAGCGGTAGCTGCGCAGGTCGCTGAGGTTGACGTGCAGGGCGCCGGCAAACAGCAGGAACGCCAGCATCCAGTGCATGAGCAGGTCGTTGAAGTCGATCTGGTTCATCAGCCCTTCGACGCGTTCTTCCAGGCCAGGGAAGCCGATAACGCTCAGGCCTTGCAATATCAGGGAAAACAGCAGCGCCGTAACCATCACGCCGATAGCGGGGGGCAGGCCGATGAAGCGGTAATTGACATAGGTAAGAAGGGTGGTGAGGCAAATAAACGCGGCAACGAGTTCAAGCATCCTGAATCCTGTGACAGTGGCTTCCAAGTCTCAACCCGAATGGCTCGGGCAGTTCTTTGATGACCTGGCGCGGGGTTCGGGGCACAGGGTTTGACCGAATTAGTCCAAATCGTTCCCGTGACAGTCTGCACTGGTTA
>NZ_JBICMK010000056.1:0-18058 GCF_043106315.1 Pseudomonas sp. FYR_5
CGGGTGGAAATTGGCCAGCAGGGCCGGCCCTTTCGCGGTATACCCGCGAAGAGACCGGCCCTGCAATAGCGAAGCGTTACTGCTGGGCCACCTTCTCCGACTTGCCGTCATAGCGTTTGCGCCATTCGGCCAGAATCTGGTCGCGGTTCTTCGAGGCCCAGGCAAAGTCGTTCTTGATCAACCGCTGCTCATAATCCGCCGGCAGCTCGGTCTGCGGCTTGGCGATGCCCGGCGCGGCCAGTACGGCGAAGTTTTCCTTGTACAGTTCCATGGCCGCCGGGCTGGCCGAGAAATCGGCCAGGCGCTTGGCCGCATCTGCCTTGGGCGAGCCTTTGATCACCGCGGTCGCTTCGATCTCCCAGCCCAAACCCTCCTTTGGCAGCACGATGTCCAACGGCGCGCCTTGGCGCTTGAGCTGCACGGCCGGATATTCGAACGAAATACCGATCGGGAACTCGCCCGCCGCCGCCAGCTTGCACGGCTTTGAGCCGGAATGAACGTACTGGCCAATGTTCTGGTGCAGCGCGTCCATGTAGGCCCAGCCCTGCGGCTCGCCAAAGGTCTGCAACCAGGCACTGACATCCAGGAAGCCGGTACCGGACGAAGCCGGGTTGGGCATGACGATCTTGCCCTTGTACTCGGGCTTGGTCAGGTCCTGCCAGCTCACCGGTTTGCTCAGGCCCTGTTTCTCGGCCTCGATGGTATTGAAGCAAATGGTGGCGGCCCACACGTCCATGCCGACCCAGGCTGGCGGGTTGGCGGCGTCGCGATAATTGCCGGAGATCTTGCCCAGGTCCTTCGGCGCATAGGCTTCGAGCATGCCGTTCTGGTCGAGGATGGCCAGGCTCGATGCCGCCAACCCCCACACAGCATCGGCTTGTGGGCGCTCTTTCTCGGCCAGCAGCTTGGCGGTGATGATGCCAGTGGAATCACGCACCCACTTGATCTCGATATCCGGGTTGGCCTTCTCGAAGGCCTGCTTGTAGGTTTTCAGCTGTTCGGCTTCCAGGGCGGTGTAGACCGTCAGCTGGGTATCGGCGGCTGAAGCCTGCAGGCTGAACACGGCGGAAACGGCAGCGGCAAGGGTAAGGTGCTTGTGCATGGGTAGGTTCCTTGGAAGTCAGACGGTCGCGGCGCGTTGGCGCCAGGCTTGGGAACGGCGCAGCAGGCCGCGCGAGGCTGCAGCCAGCAACAATGAGGCGCCGGCACTGGTCAGCAGGATCAGGGTGGACATGGCGGCGGCACCACCAACGTTGCCGGCGTCGTCCATGTTCAGCACGGCAACGGCAGCCAGGATGGTGTCGGGGCTGTACAGGAAAATCGCTGCCGACACGGTGGTCATCGCCGATACGAACAGGTAGCGGATGATATCCAGCAGTGCCGGCAAGCAGATCGGCACAGTCACGCGCAGGAAGTGCTTGTACAGCGGCGCTTTCAACGACAGCGCGGCGGCCTCGAACTCGCCGTCGAGCTGGCGCAGGGCGGTGGTCGCGGTCATCTGCGCGGTGGTCAGGTAATGGGCAATGGTGCACACCACCAGCAACCCCATGCCGCCGTACAGCACATGCAGCGGGTTGCCGTTCAGGTTGAAGAAGAATACGTAGCCCAGGCCCAGCACCAGGCCCGGCACGGCCATGGGGATGAAGCTGAGCAGGCGCAGCGCATGGTTGAGCAGGCGTTGGCCCTGGGTCTTCTCCATCAGGTAGGCACCGGTGAAGATCACGATGCTGCCAATCAGCGCGGTGCCAATGGCCATGGTCACGCTATTGCGGTAGGCCAGCCAGCCGCCACCGGCAGTGTCTTCGAACATGTAGTGGCGCAGCGACAACGACAGGTTGTAGGGCCAGAAAGTGACCAGCGAGGAGTACACCGCCATGCCGATCACCAACAGCAACGCCGCGCACACCAGCAGCACAATGGTCAGGAAGCAGGCATCGCGGCCGCGTGATGGCTTGGGTTCGAACACCTGCGCACGGCCACCCATGGCCTCGCCCTCGCGTCGGCGCAGCCAGGCGTCGACGGTAAAGCTGAACAGGGCCGGCAACAGCAGCACCATGCCGATCAGCGCGCCACGGCCGAACTGTTGCTGGCCCACCACCGCCTTGTAGGCTTCCAGCGCCAGCACTTGATAGTCGCCCCCCACCACGACCGGTACACCGAAGTCTGTGATAGTCAGCGTGAATACCAGGCAAAACGCCGCGAATACCGCCTGGCGCGAGGCCGGCCAGGTGATGCTGGTGAACGCCCGCCACGAGCCTGCCCCCATGCTGGAGGCCGCATCGAACAGGCGAGCATCAGCCAGTGACAGTGCCGACAGCAGAATCATCAGCGCATGCGGGAAGGTGTAGATAGCCTCGCCCAGCACGATACCCCAGAAGCCGTAGATATTGTCGCTGAGCAACCCGCGCAGCAGGCCCTGGTTGCCAAACAGGTAGACCAGGGCGATGGCCGGCAGCATCGACGGTGCCAGCAATGGCAGCAGCGAAATCCCCCGCCACAGGCCCTTGGCCGGGATCAACGTGCGTTGCAGGGCAAAGGCGAACAAATAGGCCAGCGGTACCACAATGGCCGCGACAGTGAAGGCCACCGACAGGCTGTTGCCAAGCAACCAGTGGAAGCTGGCGCTGGCGAACAGTTCACGGGCCGCCAGCAAGCCACCGCCCTGGCCCGCTTCACCGCTGAAGCCACGCCAGAAGATCGCCAGCAACGGCATCAGCACGGCCAGCACCAACAGAATCAGCAGCACGCTCTTGCCGCCGACGACGAACAGCCGGTCACCTAGGGCGACGCCAGCACGCGGCGTGGCTTTGGCCTGGCTCAACGGCACGGACATTGGCGCGGCCATCTCAGGCAAACACCTGCAGGCTCTGCGGTGGCAACGCCACCCAGATGTCCTGCGAACCCAGGCGCGGCATGGCCTCGGGGGCGAGCTCGGCCAGCAGGGCATGGCCTGGCAGAGCCTTGAGTTCAAAGCTCATGCGGCAGCGGTTACCGAGGAAGGTGATTTCGCGGACCATGGCCGGGAACAGGTTTTCTTCGTGCACCACCGGGTTGACCGTGATCGCTTCCGGGCGGCAGAACAGCCGGCCACTGCTGGCCTGGGCTGAACCCGGCGCCAGGCGCATGTTCATGTCGCCGACCTGGGCATGGCTATCGCTGCTGCGCTGGAAAGGCAGCCAGTTGCCCTGGCCGACGAACTCGGCAACGAACGGCGTGGCCGGGTGGTCGTAGATTTCCTGCGGGGTAGCGTACTGTTCGACCTGGCCGTTGTTCATCACCGCAATGCGGTCGGCCATCAACATGGCCTCGTCCTGGTTGTGGGTAACCATCAACGTGGTGATGCCCAGTTGGCGCTGCAGTTGACGCAGTTCGGTGCACAGGTGCTCGCGCACCCGGGCGTCCAGCGCCGACATCGGCTCATCGAGCAGCAGCAGCGATGGCGACGGTGCCAGCGCGCGGGCCAGGGCCACACGCTGCTGCTGGCCACCGGATAGCTGGCCTGGGTACTTCTTCTCGCTGCCCGTCAGGCCTACTAGTTCGAGCATTTCGGCCACCCGCTGACGGGCCTGCTCCCGACCACTGCCCGTCAGGCCATAGGCGATATTGGCTTCGACGGTAAGGTTGGGAAACAGCGCGTAGGACTGGAACAGGATGCCGTAATCCCGCGCCTGGGGAGACAGATTGGAGATATCGCGTTCGCCGATGTACAGCGTACCGCGATCCTGGCGCTCCAGGCCGGCAATGCAACGCAGCAGCGTGGTCTTGCCACAGCCGGATGGGCCGAGCAGGCACACCAGTTCGCCCGCGGCGATGTCCAGCGAGACATCGTTGAGCGCCGTGAAGGCTCCGAAGCGCTTGTGGATATTGCACACTTTTATCTGTGCGCCGGGGGTGGTGTGGTTCATGGCAGGGCCTCATCGAAGAGATGGGGCCATGCTAGGCAGGCTGTGCGAAGGTTCTGTGGCTGTAAGGCAAAAGCCGGTGATAGTGGTATAGGCAGATTTAGTAGTGGACCGCGAAGAATCTAGAACTGCGAACCGGCCACTTCCTGCGCCACCCCCAGGAATGCCGCCGGCAACCTCGCCTGGCGCCGTTCCTTCAGGCAATACAGGTACTCATGCATCACCGGCGCATTTTCCAGCGCCAGCACCCGAAGTTCGGGATTGTGCGGCACCTCATGGCGGGCAATCACGCTGATGCCGATATTGCGCAGCACCGCTTCGCGGATCGACTCGCGGCTGCCGATTTCCATCAGGGCGCCGGCCTTGACCCCGGCCTCCTGCATCATCTGCTCGGTCAGCTTGCGTGTGGTCGAGCCCTTCTCGCGCATCAGCAGGCAATGCCCCGACACCACCTCGATCGACACCGTCTGGCGATGGGCAAGCGGGTGGGTGCGGTGCACCGCCACCACCAACGGGTCAGTGCCCAGTATCCGCCGCACCAACCGCGCGTCCTCCACCCATTGCGACGACGCGGCAATATCCACCCGGTAATCCTCGAGCATTTCCAGCACCTGCTGCGAGTTGCCGATCTCTACCGCCACTTCAACCTGTGGCAGGCGTTCACGATAGACCTTGACCAGGTCGAGAATGTAGTAAGGCGCAGTAGCAGCGATGCGCAGGCTGCCCTGGGCCTGGCCACTGTTGCGCAGCTCGAATTCGATGTCGGCTTCCTGCTGCAGCAGCGCCTTGACCATCGGCAGCAGGCGTAAGCCCTCCTCGCTCAACACCAGGCGCCGCCCGCCGCGGTAGAACAGCTCCACGGCGTACTGGCCTTCCAGGCTGCGGATCTGCGTGGTCACCGTGGGCTGGCTGAGGCCAAGCTTCTTCGCCGCCTGGGTGATGCTGCCCAGACGGGCCACCATGTAGAAGGCCTTCAGCTCGGAACTCAGCATGTACGTCCTCTATTTGCGCAAAAGGCGCAAGCCGTTGAACACCACCAGCAAGCTCACGCCCATATCAGCGAACACCGCCATCCACATCGTGGCCATGCCGGCAAAGGTGATCGCCAGAAATATCGCCTTGATGCCCAATGCCAGCACGATGTTCTGCATGAGGATCGCCGCACTTTGGCGCGACAGCCTGACGAAGGCCGGGATTTTCCGCAAGTCATCGTCCATCAGCGCCACATCGGCCGTCTCGATGGCGGTGTCGGTGCCGGCAGCAGCCATGGCAAAGCCGATTTCGGCGCGGGCCAGCGCCGGAGCGTCGTTGATGCCGTCACCGACCATGCCCACCCGATGGCCTTGGGCGTACAACGCCTCAATGGTTTTCAGCTTGTCGGCCGGCAACAGGTTGCCCTCGGCGCGGTCGATCCCCACCACGGCGGCAATGGCCTGCGCAGTATGCGGATTGTCACCGGTCAGCATGACAGTCTTGATACCCAGTTGATGCAATTCGGCGATCGCCTCACGGCTGCTGTCCTTGACCGTGTCGGCCACGGCGAACAGTGCCAGTGGCCCGGAGCGGTCGAGCAGCAGGACCACGGTCTTGCCCTGGCGCTCCAGCGCATCCAGTTGGGCCTCCAGCGCTGGCGAACACAGCCCCAGTTCCTCGACCAGGCGGTGGTTGCCCAAATGGTAGACCTCGCCGGCGATGACGCCACGCACGCCGCGCCCGGCCAGGGCGGCAAAGTCACTGACCTCGCTCAAGGCCAGGCCTTGCTGCTTGCCGAACTCGGCAATGGCGCGGGACACCGGGTGGTCCGACCGCTCGCCCAAGCTTGCCGCCAAGGCTTGCGCGCGGTCTTCGAACAGCGGTACGAGTACCTTACCGTCGGTCTGCACCGGCTTGCCATGGGTGATGGTGCCGGTCTTGTCCAGGGCCAGGAAGTCCAGGTGGCGACCACCCTCCAGGTAAACGCCACCCTTGATCAGGATGCCTTTGCGCGCCGCAGCGGCCAGGCCACTGACGATGGTCACCGGGGTCGAGATCACCAGCGCGCATGGGCAGGCCACAACCAGCAGCACCAAGGCCCGGTAGACCCAGTCGAACCAGGCGCCAGCCATGAACAGCGGTGGTATCAGCGCCACGGCCAGGGCAATGGCGAACACCACCGGGGTGTAGATGCGCGAGAAACGGTCGACGAAGCGCTGGGTAGGCGCCCGCGCGCCCTGCGCTTCCTCCACCGCCTTGATGATCCGCGCCAGGGTCGACTGCCCGGCAGCGGCGGTGACGCGAAACTCCAGCGCCCCCGCCTGGTTGATGGTGCCAGCGAACAGCTTGTCGCCCACATCCTTCTCCACAGGCAGGCTTTCGCCGGTAATCGGCGACTGATCGACGCTGGATTGCCCACTGGCCACTTCACCGTCCAGGCCGATGCGCTCACCCGGGCGCACCCGCACCAGTGCGCCGATGGCCACATCACGCACGTCCAGTTCGCGCCACAGGCCATCGGCCTGCTGCACCGTGGCCATGTCCGGGGTCAGCTGCATCAACCCGCCGATGGCATTGCGCGCACGGTCCAGCGAGCGCGCTTCGATCAGTTCGGCAACGGTGAACAGCACCATCACCATAGCCGCCTCCGGCCACTGGCCGATCAATACGGCCCCCGTCACGGCGATGCTCATCAGCGCATTGATGTTGAGGTTACGGTTTTTCAGGGCAATCCAGCCCTTCTTGTAGGTACCCAGGCCGCAACCGAGGATCGCTGCCAGTGCCAGTCCCGCCACCACCCATTCCGGGGCCAGTGCCGCAAAGTGCACGATTTCGGCGGCGATTGCGGCAACGCCCGACAATGCCAGTGGCCACCAGTGGGCCTTGGCCGGTTGTGGCACGCTGGCGCTGCCATCGTCCTGGGCGGCGATCGGCTCGGCCTTCATGCCGAGGCTGTCGATCGCCCGCTCGATATCGGCGGTGCCGTCCAAGGTGTGGCGCACGCCAAGCACGCGGTTGATCAGGTTGAATTCCAGCTGTTCGATACCGGCCAGCTTGCTCAGCTTGTCCTGGATCAGGGTCTGCTCGGTGGGGCAGTCCATGGCATCGATGCGGAAACGACTGAGTTGTGCCTGGGCACTGGCCGTTTCGCTCAGTTGCACCAGCGGCGGCGCGGCTTTGGCGCCGCAGCAGCTGTGGCCGTGGGCAGCATGGCCATGGTCGTCATCGCCATGAGCGTGATCGTGCGGATGCTTGTGTTCGTGGCTGACAGGCTGGTTCATGGGTCATCCTTAAATTGAGCCTGTTGCCAAGTGAACACCCTGTAGCCACTATAGGGTCAAGCCTCTTTGCTGGAGATTTCGTGATGAAGATCGGAGAACTGGCCAAAGCCACCGACTGCGCGGTGGAAACCATCCGCTACTACGAGCGTGAAAGCCTGCTGCCGGAGCCAGCACGCAGCGACGGCAACTACCGGCTGTACACCCAGGCCCATGTGGAACGGCTGACCTTCATCCGCAACTGCCGCACGCTGGACATGACCCTGGACGAAATTCGCAGCCTGCTACGCCTGCGCGACAGCCCCGACGACGCGTGCGGCAGCGTCAATGCGCTGATCGACGAGCATATCGAGCATGTTCAGGCGCGGATCGATGGCTTGGTGGCATTGCAGGAGCAGTTGGTGGAGCTGCGGCGGCGCTGCAACGCGCAGGGGAGTGAATGCGCGATCTTGCAGCAATTGGAGACGAACGGGGCGGTATCGGTGCCGGATACCGAACATTCGCATGTGGGGCGCAGTCACGGGCATTGAGCCAAAAGCTTCGCGGGTGAACCCGCTCCCACAGGGACCGCGCACGACTTAGGCCTGTGCAGCAGCCTGTGGGAGCGGGTTCACCCGCGAAGAGGCCAGTTCAAACAATGAAGATCTATCAGACCGCCATCGGCGCTGTCATCGGCGCGTGGTGCTCATAACCTTCCAGCCAGAAATCACTCGGCTCGATCTTCTCCAGCCACTCCGGCTCGTATTTGCCAGTCTCGGCAAACGCCGGCACACGGTCGCTGATGACCAGCTTCGGCGCCTCCAGCGGCTCGCGCTGGAGCTGCTCGTTGAGCATGTCCAGGTGGTTTTCATACACATGGGCATCGCCGATGAAGTAGGTGAACCAGCGCGGTGTATAGCCGGTCAGGCGGCCGAACAGCGACAGCAGTGCCGCGCCTTCGGTGAGGTTGAACGGCGTGCCCAGCCCCAGGTCGTTGGAGCGGATGTAGAGGGTCAGGGAAATTTCCCTGGTCTCGACATTCGGGTGGAACTGGTACAGCAAGTGACACGGAGGCAGTGCCATTTCGTCCAGTTGCGCGCAGTTCCAGCCGTGGAACAGGATACGGCGGCTACCCGGGTCGTTTGCGATGGTGTCCAGGCACTGGCGCACCTGGTCGATCGCCTTGTACAGGATGACGAACGCGACGCCGTCCTCTTCGTCCTGGGCAATGCGGCGGAAACCGGCTTGCTCGGCCATCTCGATAGCCGCCGGGTTGCTCAGCGGGATGCGCTTGTAGCCCGGCCACTGGCGCCATTGCACGCCATAGATCTCGCCCAGGTCGTCATGGCCCTGACGAAACGGATTGGCCAGCCACTGAGCGTTTTCGTTGGCGTTCTGGTCCCAGACCTTGCAGCCCAGCTCGCGAAACTCACCGGCGTTCTTCACGCCACGCAGGAAACCGACCATTTCACCAATCGCCGACTTGAACGCCAGCTTGCGTGTGGTAATGGCCGGAAAGCCCTTCTGCAGGTCGAAACGCAGCATCGCGCCCGGCAGGCTGATGGTGCGGATGCCGGTGCGGTTTCCTTGCAACGTGCCGTTGTCGATGACGTCGCGGACCAGGTCCAGATACTGTTTCATGGCTTACCTGTAGCAAAAACGGCAGGGGGATCGCCCCTGCCGTGGGATTAATCAGGCGGGTTTCGCCGTGGGCTTGCGATTATAAGCCCACCAGATCAAGACGAGGCCACCGACTATCATCGGAATGCACAGCAACTGGCCTTGAGTGAGCCAGCCGAACGCGATGTAACCGAGTTGTGCATCCGGCACCCGGACAAACTCCACGGCAAAGCGGAAGATGCCATAGCACAACGAGAACATTCCCGACACCGCCATGGTCGGCCGTGGCTTGCGCGAGAACAGCCACAGGATGACGAACAGCGCCACGCCCTCAAGGGCGAACTGGTACAGCTGCGAGGGGTGACGCGGCAGCTGCGCCGGGTCACTGAACGGCGGGAAGATCATCGCCCATGGCAGATCGGTAGGCTTGCCCCACAGCTCGGCGTTGATGAAGTTGCCGATGCGCCCGGCGCCCAGGCCGATCGGCACCAGCGGGGCCACGAAGTCCATCAGTTCGAAGAACGACTTGTTGTTGCGCTTGCCGAACCACAAAGCCGCCAGCATCACGCCGATGAGGCCGCCGTGGAACGACATGCCACCCTTCCATACCTCTAAGATCAGTGCCGGGTTGGCCAGGTAGGCGTGCAGGTCGTAGAGCAGTACGTAGCCCAGTCGGCCACCGACGATCACCCCCATCGACAGCCAGAACACCAGGTCGGAAAGCTTTTCGCGCGTCCAGGTGGGGTCGAAGCGGTTCAGTCGGCGCGAGGCGAGCAGCCAGGCACCGCCTATGCCGATCAGGTACATCAGGCCGTACCAATGGATTTTCAGCGGCCCGATGGCCAAGGCCACGGGGTCTATCTGCGGGTAAGGCAGCATGGAACTTCCTCTCGATTCAAATCAAAAAGCTGAGGCCGACACAGAACAGCAGGGCTGCGAACAGGCGTTTCAACAAACGGGGCGACAGCTTGTGCGCCAGGCGCGCGCCGAAGCGGGCGAAAAACATGCTGGTCACGGCAATGCCGACCAGCGCCGGCAGGTACACGTAACCCAGGCTGTTAGGCGGCAGGTGCTCCTCGTGCCACCCCAGCAGCATGAAGCTCAGGGCACTGGCCACAGCAATCGGCAGGCCACAGGCCGATGACGTGGCTACTGCCTGCTGCATGGGCAGGCTACGCCAGGTGAGGAACGGCACCGTCAGCGAACCACCGCCAATGCCGAAAATGGCCGAAGCCCAACCGATTACGCCGCCTGCGCCGATCAATGCGGGCTTGCCGGGGACGCCACGGCTGGCCTTGGGTTTGAGGTCCAGCGCCATCTGCGCGGCGATGACCAGGGCGAACACGCCAATGATCTTTTGCAGCAACGGGCCCTGGATCAGCGAGGCGGTCTTGGCGCCGACCCCCGCCCCCAGGAGGATGCCGAAGGTCATCCAGGCGAAGATTGGCCATTGCACGGCACCCTTGCGGTGGTGCTCCAGCACGGCGTTGATAGAAGTGAAGACGATGGTAGCCAGCGACGTGCCGACTGCCAGGTGGGTCAGCACCGAAGCGTCGAAACCCTGCAGGGTAAAGCTGAACACCAACACCGGCACGATGATGATGCCGCCGCCCACGCCGAACAGCCCGGCCAGCACACCGGCACAGGCGCCCAACAACAGATAGAGCACGAATTCCATTCGGCGTCCCCTAGAAATCAATCCGGCATGGTAACGGAAGCCGGGCTCGAGGCTCTAGTGAACTCTGTGTCAGGATGGATCCGCACCGCTCCTGTGGGTACAGTGACCAGAAAACACAGAGGCCAACCTATGTGCCTGATCGTATTTGCCTGGCGGCCGGGGCACGCCCTGCCGCTGATCGTGGCGGCCAACCGCGACGAATTCTATGCCCGCCCCACTCAGCCCCTGGCGGCCTGGGAGGATGCACCCGGGGTGCATGCCGGGCGTGACCTGGAAGCGGGCGGTACCTGGCTGGGCATAGGCCCACAGCAGCGCTTTGCCGCGCTGACCAACATCCGCGACCCAGGCCAGGCTCCGGGGCCTCGCTCGCGGGGTGAACTGGTGGCGGCGTTTCTGCAAGGGGAGCTGGGGGTCGAGGCTTACCTGGACCAGGTGGCCAGCCGTAGCGGGCAGTACTCGGGGTTCAACCTGCTGGTGGGTGATGGGCAGCGACTGGGTTATCTGCATGCCCGTGAGGCCACGCCGCGCCTGCTGAGGGCTGGGGTTTACGGGCTTTCGAACGCCGGGCTGGATACACCGTGGCCGAAACTGGTGAAGGCACGTGACGGGCTGCAGAGCCTGCTGGACACACCGGAGCCGCACAGGCTGCTGGCATTGCTTGCGGACAACGAGCCCGCGGCTGATGGTGATCTACCCGAGACAGGCGTGGGGTTGGCGACCGAGAAGTTGCTGTCGAGCGTATTCATCGCCAGCCAGAATTACGGGACCCGGGCGAGTACAGTGCTGATTGTGGATAATCAGGGGCGAAGGCGGCTGGTTGAGCGCAGCTTCGGGCCTTTTGGCGGGCATTTGGGGGAAATTGAGTTGTTGGCCTGAGCATTTGATGTTGTTTGCTCGGGCCTCTTCGCGGGTGAACCCGCTCCTACAACGGCCTGTGCCGGGCCACCAGATGTGCACCCCCCCGCTCCGCGCGTAGGAGCGGGTTTACCCGCGAAGAGGCCCGAACAGGCAGCGCTCAGTCAGAGGGTCTTGTTGGCCTCAGGCCCAATCATCCGCGCCAACCCAAGGTTCTTCAAGGCCAGTTGCAGCGAGCTGTGGATAACCTGCGGGTTGTCATGGCTCAAGGCCTCGGCCAGCAGTTCCTTGGCCTTGCCCATATTGATCTGGCGCAGCATCCACTTGACCTTCGGCAGGTTGGTGGCGTTCATCGACAGGCTGTCAAAACCCATGGCCATCAACAGGACTGACGCTGCCGGGTCACCGGCCATCTCACCGCAGATGCTCACCGGCTTGCCTTCGCCATGGGCGTCGCGCACCACCGTGTTCAGCGCCTGCAGTACCGCCGGGTGCAGGTAGTCGTACAGGTCGGCGACCCGCGGGTTGTTGCGGTCCACCGCCAGCAGATACTGGGTCAGGTCGTTGGAGCCGACCGACAGGAAGTCCACCTGCCGCGCCAGTTCCTTGGTCTGGTACACCGCCGCTGGAATTTCCACCATCACACCCACGGGCGGCATCGGTACATCGGTACCTTCATCACGCACTTCACCCCAGGCGCGGTGGATCAGGTGCAGCGCCTCTTCCAGCTCGTGAATGCCGGAAATCATCGGCAGCAGGATGCGCAGGTTGTTCAGGCCCTCGCTGGCCTTGAGCATGGCGCGGGTCTGTACCAGGAAGATTTCCGGGTGGTCGAGGGTGACGCGGATGCCGCGCCAGCCGAGAAACGGGTTTTCTTCCTTGATCGGGAAATACGACAGCGCCTTGTCACCACCGATGTCGAGGGTACGCATGGTCACCGGCAGCGGGTGGAAGGCTGCCAGCTGCTCACGGTAGATGGCCAGCTGCTCTTTTTCACTGGGGAAGCGCTGGTTGATCATGAACGGCACTTCAGTGCGGTACAGGCCCACCCCTTCGGCGCCGCGCTGCTGGGCACGGGCCACGTCAGCGAGCAGGCCGGTATTGACCCACAGGGGCATGCGGTGGCCGTCGGGGGTGATGCACGGAAGTTCGCGCAGTGCATCCAGCCCTTGGGCCAGCTGGCGTTCCTCTTCGACCACTTCGCTGTACTGCTTGCGCAGCACTTCGCTGGGGTTGGTGAACACCTCGCCCTTGTAGCCGTCGACGATCAGTTCAATACCGTCGACTTTGGAGTACGGCAGGTCGACCAGGCCCATCACCGTGGGGATGCCCATGGCCCGCGCGAGGATGGCGACGTGGGAGTTGCCCGAGCCGAGTACCGAGACCAGGCCGACCAGCTTGCCTTCCGGCACTTCACCGAGCATGGCCGGTGTCAGTTCCTCACTGACCAGGATGGTGTTGTCGGCATACACCAGCGACTGCGAGCGTGCTTCCTGCAGGTACGCCAGCAGGCGCCGCCCCAGGTCCTTGACGTCGGAGGCACGCTCACGCAGGTAATCATCGTCCATCAGCTCGAAGCGGTTGACGTGCTCACCCACCACCTGGCGCAGGGCGCCCTGGGCCCATTGGCCGGTCTTGATGACCTCGGTCACCTCTCCGCCCAAGGCTGCGTCTTCAAGCATCATCAGATACACGTCGAACAGCGCGCGCTCTTCCGGGCGCAGCTGGGTGGCGAGCTTGGCCGACAGCTTGCGCATGTCGTCGCGCACACCTTCCAGGGCGTTCTGGAACAGCTTGAGTTCGGCGTCGATGTCATCGACGGTCTTGTCCGGGACCACTTCCAGGTCAGCCGGCGGCAACATCACCACCGCACGCCCCACGGCGGCGCCAGGCGACCCCGGCACACCCACGAAGCGGGCCTCTTGAATACCTTTGCCCTGACGGCCCAGGCCCCGGATCGAGCCGGTAGCCTCGGCGTGGGCGATAACCCCGGCAAGCTGGGCGCTCATGGTGACCAGGAAGGCTTCCTCGCCCTCGTCGAACTGGCGGCGCTCCTTTTGCTGGATGACCAGTACCCCGACCACACGGCGGTGGTGGATGATCGGCGCCCCCAGGAAAGAGGCAAATTTCTCTTCGCCGGTTTCGGCAAAGTAGCGGTAACGCGGGTGGTCGGCGGCATTTTCCAGGTTCAGTGGCTCTTCCCGGGTACCGACCAGGCCAACCAGGCCCTCGTTGGGGGCCATGCTGACTTTACCGATGGAGCGCTTGTTCAGGCCTTCGCTAGCCATCAGCACGAAGCGGTTGGTTTCCGGGTCGAGCAGGTAGACCGAGCAGACCTGGCTGCCCATGGCTTCCTTGACGCGCAAGACAATGATCCCCAACGCCGACTTGAGATCTTTGGCGGAGTTTACTTCCTGGACGATCTTGCGCAGCGTATTGAGCATGGCTCGGGGTCGAACTCCGTCGTCAGTCGCGCGTCAAAAGACGCGGTGCTAGCTCTTTCAGGGCGCGTCGGTACACCTCGCGCTTGAATGTCACAACCTGGCCCAGCGGATACCAATAGCTCACCCAGCGCCAGCCGTCGAATTCCGGCTTGCCGGTCAGGTCCATCCGCACCCGTTGTTCGTTGCTGACCAGGCGCAGCAGGAACCACTTCTGCTTCTGGCCGATGCACAGCGGCTGGCTGTGGGTACGTACCAAGCGCTGTGGTAAACGATAACGCAACCAGCCACGGGTGCAGGCAAGAATTTCTACATCGTCGCGTTCAAGGCCAACTTCTTCGTTCAGCTCGCGGTACAGGGCATCTTCCGGCGTCTCGTCAGGGTTGATACCACCCTGGGGGAATTGCCAGGCATCCTGGTTGATCCGTCGAGCCCATAGCACCTGCCCGGCATCATTCGTGAGAATGATCCCGACATTGGGGCGAAAACCATCCGGGTCGATCACGGCAGCAACCTCGCAAACGCATGTCAACGCATTGTTCCACAAAGCTTGCGAGCGCAGCAACGCGCCCGCCAAGCTTATGTGCAGCTGCGTGAAAACTCCGTATTCTGCGGGCCTACCCTGTGGCTGATGCGAGTGACCGCGATGCGCCTGGCTTTATTCGACCTGGACAATACCCTCCTCGGTGGCGACAGCGACCATGCCTGGGGTGACTATCTTTGCGAGCGCGGCATTCTCGACCCGGTCGCCTACAAGCAACGCAACGACAGCTTCTACCAGGACTACCTCAATGGCACCCTGGACCTGCAGGCCTACCTGGCCTTTTCCATGGAGATCCTGGCGGCAACACCCATGGCCAAACTCGACGAATGGCACCGCGACTTCATGCGCGACTGCATCGAGCCCATCATCCTGCCCAGGGCCCTGGCCTTGCTGCAGCAGCACCGCGAGGCGGGCGACCAACTGGTGATCATCACTGCTACCAACCGCTTCGTCACCGCACCAATCGCCCGGCGCCTGGGGGTGCGGGTGTTGCTGGCAACCGAGTGCGAGATACGCGACGGCCGCTATACCGGGCGTAGTACCGATATACCGTGTTTCCGTGAAGGCAAAGTGACGCGGCTGGAGCGCTGGATGCTGGAGAACGGCTTTGATCTTGAGGACAGCTACTTCTATAGCGACTCGATGAATGACCTGCCGTTGTTGCAGCGGGTGACCCACGCAGTGGCAGTGGACCCGGCCCCGGACCTGCGGGCCGAGGCCGATAACCGTGGGTGGCCGGTGATCTCGCTGCGGGATTGAGGTTTCGCGTGTCGGCCTTTTCGCGGGCACGCCCGCTCCCACAGGAATCACCACAGGCCTTGAGGGCTGCGCTGTACCTGTAGGAGCGGGTTCACCCGCGAAGAGGCCGGCACAAACAGCACAAGGCTGTCAGACCGGCTTGGCCCCCATCAGCCCGGCAATGGACAGGAAGCAAACCCCACTGAACACCGCCAGCGCCAGGGTGAACCGCAACCCGACCACCTCGGCCTTGCGCAGCCGGTTCAGCCGCACCAGCAGCCACCACAGGGCAAACGCACCGACGGTATAGATGACACTGGATGCCAACACCCAGGTCTGCCCCAGTGGCCAGCCCACCAGGTGTACCAGCCACCAGCCGGTGAACGGCATGCTCACCAGGCACAGGCCCATCACCAGCCAGACGAACACCAACGGCCGGCGCAGCAGCTTGGCGTAGGCCTCGGCATCGCCCTGGCGGCGGGCGCGCCAGGTCCAGATCGCCAGGCCTAGGGCACCCAGAAACAGCAGCGCGGTGGCAATGATGTGCAAGGTCTTGAGCGTGGTCAGGTGTTCCATGTCTCGGTCGTCCTTAAACTGGCATTTTGCGGTAGCTTCTTCGCGGGCTTACCCGCTCCTGCCAAGGTATCTCAGGCCTTGGGGCCTGCGCAGTACCTGCGGGAGCGGGCAAGCCCGCGAAAGGGCCATCAGCCCTAGCTTAGCCGCTCAGCCCAGGAACAGTTTGTAGGCCGGGTTTTCGGTCTCGTCCCAGTACGGGTAACCGATCTTGGCCAGCGCTGCCGGCACCAGGTGACGTTCGTCCTCCGGCACCTGCAGCCCCGCCACCACGCGCCCGTCAGCCGCGCCATGGTTGCGGTAGTGGAACATCGAGATGTTCCAGCGCCCGCCCAGCTTGTTGAGGAAGTTGAACAGCGCCCCCGGCCGCTCGGGGAATTCGAAGCGCAGCACCATTTCGTCGCTGGCACCGGCCGAGTGGCCGCCGACCATATGACGAATATGCAGCTTGGCCAGTTCGTTGTCGGTTAGATCGGTAACCGGGAAGCCCTGCTCGGTCAGTTGCTGCACCAGCGCAGCGCGCGGGTCGTTTTCCGGGTGGGTCTGCACCCCAACGAAGATATGCGCTTCGTCAGAGGTGTGCTTGCGGTAGTTGAACTCGGTGATCTGACGCTTGCCGATAGCCTCGCAGAAGGCCTTGAAGCTACCCGGGCGCTCAGGGATGGTCACGGCGATGATCGCCTCGCGCTTCTCGCCCAGCTCGGCACGCTCGGCCACATGGCGCAGGCGATCGAAATTGACGTTGGCACCGGAGTCGATGGCCACCAAGGTCTGGCCGCTGACGCCGTATAGCTCGACGTACTTCTTGATGCCCGCCACACCTAGCGCGCCAGCAGGCTCGGTGATCGAGCGGGTATCGTCGTAGATATCCTTGATTGCTGCACAGATTTCATCAGTACTGACAGTGACGACTTCGTCCACATGGTGGCGGCAGATATCGAACGTGTGCTGGCCAATCTGCGCCACCGCCACGCCATCGGCGAACAGCCCGACCTGCGGCAGCACCACGCGCTCACCGGCAGCCATGGCCGCCTGCAGGCAATTGGAGTCGTCCGGCTCGACACCGATTACCTTGATTTCCGGTCGCAGGTACTTCACGTAGGCAGCAATGCCGGCGATCAGGCCGCCGCCGCCCACCGGGACGAAGATCGCATCCAGCTGGCCAGGGTGCTGGCGCAGGATTTCCATGGCGACGGTACCCTGCCCGGCGATGGTGTGCGGATCGTCGTAAGGGTGAACGTAGACGAAGCCCTTTTCATCGACCAGTTTCAGCGAGTAGGCCAACGCCTCAGGGAACGAGTCGCCATGCAGCACCACCTTGCCACCGCGCGAGCGCACGCCTTCGACCTTGATCTCCGGAGTAGTCTTGGGCATCACGATGGTGGCCTTGATGCCCATTTCGCGCGCGGCCAGGGCCAGGCCTTGGGCGTGGTTGCCGGCCGAGGCGGTGACCACGCCACGGGCCAGTTCTTCCGGGCTCAGCTGGGCCAGTTTGTTATAGGCGCCGCGGATCTTGAACGAGAATACTGGCTGCAGGTCTTCGCGCTTGAGCAGAATCTGGTTGCCCAGGCGCTTGCTCAGCTGCCCGGCGCTCTGCAACGGGGTTTCGACGGCAACGTCATAGACGCGCGAGGTGAGGATCTTCTTGACGTACTGTTCGAGCATCGGGAAAGCATCACTGGGCCGCGGGACGAGGGCTGGGAGTCTACCCCAGCGCTACGTCGGGCGACCACAGCAAAGCCGTGCGAGCCGTTATACTAGGTGACTTTGAAACCGCCCTGCCCCTTCCGGAGCCCGCATGACCCAGGACCAACTCAAACAGGCCGTCGCCCAGGCCGCTGTCGACTTCATTCTGCCCAAGCTGGATGAAAAAAGCGTCGTAGGCGTCGGTACCGGTTCGACCGCCAACTTCTTCATCGATGCCCTGGCTCAGCACAAGACCGCTTTCGACGGCGCAGTCGCCAGCTCCGAAGCCACTGCCCAGCGCCTGAAGGGCCATGGCATCCCGGTCTACGAACTGAACAGCGTCAGCGAGCTTGAGTTCTACGTGGACGGCGCCGACGAGAGCGATGCACACCTGCACCTGATCAAGGGCGGCGGCGCAGCCCTGACCCGCGAAAAGATCGTCGCGGCCGTGGCCAAGACCTTCATCTGCATCGCCGACGGCAGCAAGCTGGTGCCGGTACTGGGGGCCTTCCCGCTGCCGGTCGAAGTGATCCCCATGGCCCGCAGCCACGTGGCGCGTCAGCTGGTGAAGCTGGGTGGCGACCCGGTGTACCGTGAAGGCGTGGTCACCGACAACGGCAACGTGATCCTGGATGTGTACAACCTGCAGATCACCAACCCGGTGGAGCTTGAGGCGCAGATCAACGCCATCGTCGGCGTGGTGACCAACGGTCTGTTCGCGGCGCGGCCGGCGGATCTGCTGTTATTGGGCACTGCTGAGGGCGTTAAGAGCCTCAAGGCCGAGTAAAACT
>NZ_JBICMK010000057.1:0-99480 GCF_043106315.1 Pseudomonas sp. FYR_5
CGGGTGGAGATTGGCCAGCAGCCCTGGCCTCTTCGCGGGTATCAACCCTTTGTACGACCAAGCTTTTCAGCTCTCAGCACCGCAGAAAAGCTTGACCACCAACACAGCATCTACATGGGAACGTAAAGGCGCTCAAGACACCGCCGAAGCCTCCACCGCCTGCTCACGGCTGGCATAACGCTGCGCCAGCACAGCACACACCATCAGTTGTATCTGGTGGAACAGCATCAGCGGCAGGATCATCGCGCCAATGCCACTGCCCACGAACAACACCTGGGCCATGGGCACACCAGTAGCCAGGCTTTTCTTGGAGCCGGCAAACAGGATGGTGATGCGATCCTCGAGGTCGAAGCCCAGGGCCTTGCCAAGCATGCGTGTGCCGAACAGCACCACTGCCAGCAGAATCGCGCACACCACGAACAACCCCGCCAGGTGCTGCGGCGATACGGTATGCCACAGCCCGGTAACCACGGCCTCACTGAAGGCGGTGTACACCACCAGCAGGATCGAACCCTGGTCCACCACCTTGAGCCAGCGTGCATTGCGCTTGACCCAGGCACCGATCCAGCGCCGCGCGATCTGCCCGGCAACGAATGGCACTAGCAACTGCAAAGTGATCTTCAACACCGCATCCAGGCCGGAACCTGTATCACCACTGGCACCCAGCAGCAACATCACCAGCAACGGTGTGAGGAAGATACCCAGCAGGCTGGAGGCCGCCGCGCTGCAGATGGCCGCCGGCACGTTACCGCGGGCCAGCGAGGTAAAGGCAATGGCCGACTGCACGGTCGCAGGCAAGGCACACAGGTACAGGACGCCCAGGTAAAGCTCGTTACCCACCAGCGGTACGAACAAAGGTTTGAACGCCAGGCCCAGCAGCGGGAACAGTACGAAAGTACAGGAGAACACCAGTAGGTGCAGGCGCCAGTGCCCGGCACCGGCAATGATGGCTTCACGCGACAGTTTGGCGCCATGCAGGAAGAACAACAGGCCGATGGCCAGGTTGGTCAGCCAGCCGAAATACACCGCGCCATCGCCCGAGCAAGGCAGCACGGTGGCGATGAGTACCACCCCGAGCAAGGCCAAGGTGAAATTGTCAAATAACATGCGCAAATACTTCATCACTGTATCCATCTTGTCATTGTGGCTGGGCAGACGATAAGGTCTCTGGCTCTCCGTCGCTAACGCCGGAACCCCGAGTGGTATCGCTCAACGGACACGTTCCACAACAAGGACTCGCCATGCTCCGCCCACGTCTGGCTGCACTTGCAGCCGCCATTACCTTTGCTTTGGGCCATGCCAGCGCCCAGGCCGACGACCAGTTACAGGCCAAGGTCGACCAGATCATCCGCCCGCTCATGCAGGAACAAGGCATTACCGGCATGGCTGTGGCCATCTATGCACGCGACCATGCGCATTACTTCAGCTACGGCTTGGCCAGCAAGGCCGACAACGTACCGGTCAGCCGCGATACGCTGTTCGAGATCGGTTCGCTGAGCAAGACCTACACTGCCACCCTGGCCGCACTTGCCAGCGCCGAGGGCAAACTTGACCTCGACGCCCCGGCCAAGCGCTATCACCCGGCACTGGCCGGTGTCCCCATCGGCGACGCGACCGTGCTGGAACTGGGCGCCTATAGCGCCGATTGCCTGCCACTGCAGTTCCCCGACACTGTGCAATCGCCGCAACAGGTCGTCGATTTCTTCCGCCACTGGCAACCTCGCGCCAAACCCGGCACCCAGCGCTGCTACTCGAACCCCAGCCTGGGTTTGTTCGGTGACCTGGCCGCCCGGGCGCAGCACCAACCGTTCTCCACGCTGATGACTGAAGGCCTGCTGGCGAAGATGGGCCTGAAGAATACCTACCTTCAGGTTCCGGCCAGCGCCCAGGGGCTTTATGCCCAAGGGTATGACGCCGCCGACAAGCCGGTGCGTGTGGGGCCCGGGCCTTACGCCGACGAGGCATACGGCATCAAAACCAGCGCCAGCGACCTGCTGCGCTATGTGCGGCTGCACATGCAGCCGCAGGGCCTGCCACCGGCCCTGGTGAAAGCCACCGCCATTACCCAGCAAGGCTATTTCCAGGTTGGCGCCATGACGCAAGGACTGGGCTGGGAACGCTACCCCTACCCGGCCACGCTGCGCACTCTGATCGATGGCAACAGCTCGCTGCTGATCCGTGAACCGCAGGCAACCACTCGCTTGCAACCGGCCCTGCCCGCGCTACCGGCAGCCTGGTACAACAAGACTGGCTCCACCAATGGCTTCGGCGCGTACGCCGCGTTCGTGCCGGCAGAACAACTGGCAGTCGTGTTGCTGGCCAATCGGAATTACCCCAACCAAGCGCGGGTGCAAGCCGCCTTCGACATCCTTTCCGGCTTGTAACGCCAGCGGTGATTGTCGGACAAAACGACAGAATGTAGTGAGCAAAAAAAATCACTACAAAACGGTTGACGCCGTTCATCGCGCTTGGGCATGATGAAGCCGTCTCCCCGATCGGGAGCGGTGGCAAGGGTGTTCCAGACGGCCTGCGCGGTAACGCAGGCCGTCCGTGGAGAGGGAAACTGTCCAAAAGGCAGCGTGAGAAAGCCCCTGTTGCGATGCTGCTGTAGCAGCCTTGGTAGTGCGCTACACCGTGTAGCGCCAACTGTGAAAATCACCTATGAATGGGTAATGGGGGCTTTATGATGAACTTGAACAACAATCCGACTATCGACCAATTGGCCCAGCTGTTCGCCGTGCGCAAGGACAGCCTTGACGACCATCTGCTGTGGGTTAGCCAAACCGGTGAAGTGCGCCTCGACCGCCTGCCACCGAACACCGTCGAAGATGAATTTGAAGAGCACCTGCCCAGCATGCGTGCCCGCTTCAAGGTCTACCGCCGTGGCCAAGGCTACGTCGGCAAGAAAGCCGCCGCCGACACCGAATTCGTCAGCCGCGTGCTGCAGACCCTGCAACAAGAATGGCCCGCTGCCCGTGAGCAGCAGGCAGTCAAGGTGATCGAACCGCTGAATTGAGGGTTCGTACCCTTACCAGAGCCCGGCCCGCACAGGCCGGGCTTTTTCATGCCTGGCGCCGCTGCAAGCGGGTTTCCGGCAAAGGCAAGGCGCCCGTTGCCATCGCCCGGGCGCGGTCGACACCCCACACCAGCGCACGGGTCATGGTCTCGCCCGGCAGCGCAGGGTAATACTCTTCCAGCAACGCCCGCCCATTCCCGGCGTACAACCCCAGAAACAGCTGCGTCGCCCCCAGGCGCGACAAGCGCACCTGCACGTCCAGTGTGGTGCCGTCGCTGAGTGCTTCGTCGTGGCAGCGGCTGTGCAACTGTGCGTCGGCCCACTGCCAATAGGTTTCTTCCCTGACTCGCATGAGCATTCAATCCTCCGTCGCTGGAATGCCGCGTCAGAAAACCACAGGCCGGGCCATCCGGCGAGCGCTACCGGGCAATACCATGAGGCGGATCAACGAATGGCAATAAAAACCCCGCCGTTGGGCGGGGGGCGTGTGCAGACGCGGGATCACTTCTTGATCGGTACCCGCGGCATGAAGCGGCCTTTTTTGCTGCGCTGCAAATGTGCAGGCTGGAGCTGTTCGGAATCATCCAGCGTCATGTGGGCGAAACCCAGGCGAAATGCCGCCTGGCCGCAACGCACCTGGCTGTTGATCGGGAACGCATCGTTCAGGTCTTCGAAAAAGGATTCGCTCATGCCCAGTCTCCCTCCGGTGGCGGTCGCGTCGGCAACCAGACAAGTTGCCCAGGAAACGCGGCCTGTGAGAGTGAGACTAGCTGGTCATTTGCGGACCGACCGGACAAGAACCTTGTAGCCGACCAATGGCCGCAGGCTTTACTTCAGGCGTACTGCCGTACCGGTGGCAAATACCACGACCATGCCGCCCTGTACCGACGGCATGCTGATCTCAAAGTCCACCCCCACTACCGCATCGGCTTGCAACTGTCGTGCCCGGGCCTTGAGTTCTTCCGTGGCCTGCTCCCGGGCCTCGCGCAACGCGCTTTCCAGGGTTTGCGAACGGCCGCCGAAGAAGTCGCGAAACCGTGTAAAGAAATCGCGCACGAAGTTGATGCCCTGCACCGATTCGGAACTGACCACGCCCAGGTATTCGGCAATCGGGCGGCCTTCGAGCTGGCTGGTGGTGGAAATGATCATGGATGCGCTCCGTTGGCCTGGCAAAAAGAGGCCGATTCTAACAGAGCGCAGCTCAGCAGATTGAAGCGCCTTACGCGTTGGCTGCCCGCAAACGCTGACCGATGCGCGCACCAAACACATTCACCAGCAGGCCGACCATCACCAGCAATGCACCCCAGCCCTGCGTAGCGGTCAGGCGCTCTCCCAGCAGCAAAGCCGACGAACTCAGGCCAATCACCGGTACCAGCAGCGAGAACGGCGCCACCTTGCCTGCCGGGTGGCGCGACAGCAACTTGCTCCACAGGCTGTAGCCGAGCATGGTGGCCACAAAGGCCAGATACGCCAGGGCCAGCACCGAACTCCAACTGATATTGGCCAAGGCATGGCCAATGCGCTCGGGGCCTTCCAGCCACCAGGACAGTGCCAGAAATGGCAGTGGCGGTATCAGCCCGCCCCAGATCACCAACGCGACCAGGTCGACCGAGCCAAACCGTCGGGTAATGATGTTGCCCAGGCCCCACATTGCGCCGCCACACAGCGTCAGCACCAGCGCCAGCATGGGCACATGGCCGCCGTCTTCGCTGCCGATCAGCGCCAGGCCACTGGCCGCCACCAGTAGCCCCAGCACGCTGGCAAGGCGCAGCCGCTCACCGAGAAACAACGCTGCAAAACCGAGGGTGAAGAAGGCTTGCGACTGCAGGATCAACGAAGCCAACCCTGGCGGCATGCCGCTGTACATGGCCTGAAACAGGAACGCGAACTGGCCCAGTGAAATGGTCGCACCGTAAGCGATCAGCCAGCGCCACGGCAGTTTGGGCCGCCTGACCAGCAAGATCGCCGGGAACGCCACCAACAAGAAACGCAATGCCCCCAGCAACATCGGTGGCAGCCCGTCGAGGCCAACCTTGATGACCACAAAGTTGACTCCCCAGGCGACAATCACCACCAGGGCGATAAGCAGGTCCTTGAGTGGCATTGCGACTTCCTTCTGCAGGCTTTTTAGACATATTTCGTTACAGCATAAAGGTATTCCACACAAAGGGACCAGCACAGTTGAAACCAATGGTTGCACTACAGTGACTGTTCCGTCCGCCCGCTATCTGGCTGGACATCTACGCAACCAAATCAGCAAGCACAGGTTCAATCCTGATAACCAGGCGCCACCTTCTCCAGCATTCGCAACAACGCCGCCCACGCCAATTGCAGCGCATCCGGGTCGGTCAGTTCCCCCTGCTTCAAGCCGCTCCCCGGCGCGTTGAACTGCCGTTCGGTACGACTGCACACATCAGTCGACGGGAAAATCAGTTGCCCAGCACGCTGCGCCGCCAACTGGATCTCGCAAGCCTTCTCCAGGTAGTACATGCGCAGGAAGGCTTCAGCCACACTGCGCCCCGTGGTCAACAGCCCATGGTTGCGCAGTATCATCACCGGCTTGTTGCCCAGGTCGGCCACCAGCCGTTGCTGTTCATCCATGTCCAGCGCGATGCCCTCGTAGGCGTGGTAAGCCACATTGCCGTAAAACTCCATGGACATCTGGCTGACCGGCAGCAGGCCACATTCCAGTGCGGCCACCGCGCAACCTGCGCGGGTGTGGGTGTGCAGCACGCACTGGGCATCCTCGCGGGCAGCGTGAATGGCACTGTGAATGACGAACCCGGCTGGGTTGACTGGGTGACGGGCAGCCCCCACCGGCCGCCCTTGCAGGTCGATCTTCACCAGACTGGAAGCGGTGATCTCATCGAAGAGCAGGCCATACGGGTTGATCAGGAAATGGTGCTCCGGCCCAGGCAAGCGCAAGGAGATATGCGTGAAGATGAGATCACTCATGCGAAAATGTGCGATCAGCCGGTAGCAGGCAGCCAACTCCCGACGCAGGCTTTGTTCCGTTGCAGTCATCTTGTTGCCCCTTAACTGAACGCTATTTGCTGGCCCAGGCGTTGAAGCGTTGCTCCAATTCTTCGCCATGGTCGACCCAGAATTCCACGTTCATGGCCAGCGCCCCTTGCAGGTTCTGTGGTGACGTGGGTACCCAATTGGCCAGGGACGGGTCAAGCCTGGCTGCGGCCTGGGTATTGGTCGGCCCATAGGGTATCTGCTGCACATACCGCACCTGGGTATCCGGCTGATTGGCATAGGCAATCAGCCGCTTGGCCTGGTCGACATGCCGCGAGCCTTTGATGATCGCCCAATAGTCCATACCGTACAGGCTGCCAGGCCATACCACGGCCAACGGGCTGCCCTGCTGCGCCGCCACCGCAATTCGTCCGCTGTAGGTGGAGGTCATCACCACGTCACCGGCTGCCAGCCATTGCGCGGGTTGAGCGCCGGCGTCCCACCACTGGATATGGGGCTTGAGTTCGCTGAGTTTGGCGAAGGCCCGTTCGACACCCGCCGGCGTAGACAGTACCCGGTAAACGTCCTCGACCTTGACCCCGTCAGCCAACAGCGCGAATTCCAGGTTGTACACCGCACGCTTGCGCAGGCCACGCTTGCCAGGGTACTTGTTGATGTCCCAGAAATCGGCCCACGAGGCCGGCGCCTGGGCGAGCTTGTTGCGGTCATAGGCAATAGCCACGCTCCAGACCAGCGCGGCCGACCCACAATCCTGTGCGGCTGCCGGGATCAGTTCGTCTGCATGGCCCAGGCGCTGCCAGTCCAGATGCTCGTATATTCCCTCGTCGCAGCCGCGCATCAAGTCAGGGCCTTCGATCTGCACCACGTCCCAATCGACGTGGCCGGTGTCAGCCATGACCTGGATACGTGCCATTTCGCCGTTGTATTCACTCTGAATCAACTGACTGCCGTCCTGGTCACTGAAGGGTTTGAAGATCGCCTCATCCTGGGCCTTCTGGCCTGCGCCGCCATAACCGACCACAACCATCTGCTGCGCAGCTTGCGCATTGCCCAGGCCAAGGGCCAGCAAGGCTGCGCAAAGGCCGGTCATTCGTGGAAATAGCTGCATCGTAGCTTCCTCCTTCCGGTGCCCGACGGGCCCGTTTTCTTGTTGTTCTGAGGTCACACCCTCGCCACGCGAGTGAGGAAAACCTAGACAGACACTAGTAAAAAAACAAGTTGATTTTTTACTATCGATACACTTTTATAAGAAAAAATAACAAACCCGTACCGGAGCCGCCTGATGCAGACCGCCTTCCCTCACCTGTTCGAGCCCTTGCAGATCCGCGGCAAACGCTTGAAGAACCGCATCATGTCCACCGGGCACGACACCTGCCTGCCCACCGACAACCTGGTCAACGACAAACTGATCGCCTACCAGCGCGACCGCGCTGCCGGCGGCGTCGGCCTGATCGTGCTGCAGGTCACCGGGGTGCACGACAGTGCCCGCTACACCTCGCATGTGCTGATGGCCACTGACGATGCCTGCATCGCCGGCTACCGCCAGCTTGCCGAGGCCTGCCACGCGCACGGCACCGTGGTGCTGTCGCAACTGTTTCACCCCGGGCGGGAGATCATGGAGTCGGCAGACGGCCTGTTGGCGGTAGCCTACTCGGCCTCTGCGGTGCCCAATGAGCGCTTCCGGGTGATGCCGCGTGCGCTGGACCAGGCAATGATCGACGAAATCGTCCAGGGCTACGCCAGCGCCGCCCGCCGCCTGCACCAGGCCGGGCTGGATGGCGTCGAGGTGGTGGCCAGTCATGGTTACCTGCCCGCGCAGTTTCTCAACCCGCGGGTGAACGTACGCAGTGATGGCTACAACGGTGACCTGGATCAGCGCCTGAGGTTCTTGCGCGAAGTGCTGGCCGCAGTGCGCGCCGCCACCGATGAGCAGTTCATCATCGGCCTGCGCATCAGCGCTGACGAGCGCGACAGCCAGGGCCTGAGTGAGGACGAGTCACTGGCTGCTGCCGTGGCCTTGCAGGGCCAGCTCGACTACCTGCATATCGTCGCCGGTACCTCGGCCTCGCTGGGTGGCGCGGTCCATATCGTGCCACCGATGGCCATCGAACCGGCGTACCTGGCCCGCGAGGCTGGCACCTTCAGGCAGCAGCTGGCCATCCCCCTGTTCGTCACCGGGCGCATCAACCAGCCCCAGGAAGCCGAGCTGATCCTGGCCCGCGGTCAGGCTGATGTGTGCGGCATGACCCGGGCGCTGATCTGCGACCCGTTGATGCCAGTCAAGACCGAACGCGGCCAGGTTGAAGACGTGCGCGCCTGCATCGCTTGCAACCAGGCATGCATCGGCCATTTCCATCGCGGCTTGGCCATTTCCTGCATCCAGCGCCCGGAAACCGGCCGAGAGTTACAGTACGGGCACCTTACGCCCACTTCCTCGCCCAAACGCATAATGGTCGCCGGCGGCGGGCCTGCCGGCATGAAAGCCGCCGCCGTGGCTGCCGCGCGCGGGCACCAGGTCACGCTGTACGAGGCGGGCCCGCAGCTCGGTGGGCAGGTGCTGCTCGCCCAACTGCTGCCACGGCGCAGCGAGTTCGGGGGGGCCAGCACCAACCTGCAACGGGAAATGGCCCTGGCGGGGGTAGAAGTGGTGCGCAACACCCGGGTCGACCGCGCACTGGTCGAACGTGAGCGCCCTGATCTGGTCATCGCTGCTACCGGCGCCACCCCCTACTGGCCCGCGTTCGAACGTACCGGCGAGCTTCAGGTAGTGGACGCCTGGCAAGTGCTGCGCAATGAGGTGAAACCGGGGCGTTCGGTGCTGGTGATCGACTGGCGCTGTGACTGGATCGGCCCCGGTATCGCCGAACGCCTGGTGCGTGAAGGCCATCAGGTACAGTTGGCGGTCAATGGCACTCATTGCGGCGAGAGCCTGCCGCTTTATGTACGTGACCAACTGGCCGGCGAGCTGCATCGCCTGGGTATCCCTGTCACACCATACGCACGCCTGTATGGCAGCGACGACAACACGGTGTACCTGCAGCACACCGCCAGCGGCGATCCGATGATCTTCGAAGGCATCGACACCCTGGTGCTGTGCATGGGGCATCAACCGCAAGACCGCCTGGCCACCGAACTGGCAGGTGTGGTGGACGTCCGGCGGATTGGCGACTGCCTGGCGCCGCGCACGGCCGAAGAAGCGATTCACGATGGTCTGACGGTTGCCTGGTCGCTCTGAGGCTGTACATACTGCGGCTTTTGCGATGGACCGACGCGCATGAGCCAACCCTCCCAGCCTCCCGCCAGCGAACCCGGGGGCGCCGCGCCGCAGTTCCTCGGCACCCGCATCCGCGGCCTGCGCAAGCGCCGCGGCATGACCCTGGCGGAGCTGGCCGCACACAGTGAACTGACCGCAGGCTACATCAGCCAGCTGGAGCGCAACCTGTCCTATCCGTCGATCCCGGCGCTGTTCAACATCGCCCGCAGCCTGGGCGTGACCATCCAGTGGTTCTTCGCCAGCGAGGCCACCACCGCGCCCGAAGACCAAGGCTATGTGGTGCGGCG
Organism: Pseudomonas sp. FYR_5; assembly: GCF_043106315.1. NCBI lineage: Bacteria > Pseudomonadati > Pseudomonadota > Gammaproteobacteria > Pseudomonadales > Pseudomonadaceae > Pseudomonas > Pseudomonas sp. FYR_5. Next base: position 9,560 of record NZ_JBICMK010000057.1, read on the forward strand.
CAACAGCCGCCTGAGCGTGCATTATGAAGACGGCATCGTCGATCAACTGCTCACCCCCCAGCCCAACCGCCAGTTGGAGATGCTGCACTCCCGTTTCCCTCCGGGAACCTACAGCCAGCAAAGTTACAGCCACGACGGTGAAGAAGCCGGCTACCTCCTCAGCGGCACGTTTGAGCTGTGGGTAGGCGAGCGGCATTTCCAGCTGAGTGAAGGCGACAGCTTCAGCTTCCCGAGCCAGGAACCACACCGCTACGGCAACCCCGGTGAAGTGGATGCCGTGGTGATCTGGGTGATCACGCCGCCAACATTCTGAAGCACTCCAGCAAGCACTGGTAACACCGTTGACCGGCAATAAGGTCTACCTTGTCCACCGAACTTCAAAGGAGCACAACCATGAAGCAGATCCTGATCATTGGTGCGGGCTTTGCCGGCCTGTGGAGCGCGCTCAGCGCCATCCGCCAGCTTGACCTCAACGGCAGCAAGGACGTCGAGGTCACCTTGCTCGCGCCCCAGGCTGAACTGTCTGTGCGTCCGCGCTTCTACGAGCCAGACGTGCATACCATGGCCGCACCACTGCAGGCGCTGTTCGACGCTGTCAATGTCCGCTTCGTGCAGGGCACGGCATTCCACATTGATGAGGCAGCCCGTCGCGTGGGCTACCGCACCCGCAGCGGCACTCGCTGCGCCCTGCCCTACGACCGCCTGATCATGGCCTGCGGCAGTGTGCTCGATCGCCCTGACATGGTCGGCATCGAGCATGTCTTCGATGTCGACACGCTCGACAGCGCTGCACGCCTGGAAACCCACCTGAAGTCACTGGCCAGCCTGCCGAACATGCCGGCACGCAACACCGTGGTGGTAGCCGGGGGCGGTTTTACCGGCATCGAGACGGCCACCGAACTGCCGGCCCGCTTGCGCGCGATACTGGGTGAAGACGTCAGTTTGCGCGTAGTGGTAATCGACCGCGGCGCAAACATTGGTGCAGCCCTGGGTGACGGCATCCGACCGGCCATCGAGCAGGCATGCGAGGCCCTGGGCGTAGAGTGGGTTTGCGGTGCCACGGTGGTTTCGGCAGACCCTGCCGGAGTGCAGCTGGACAACGGCCAGCGTATCGACACCAGCACGGTGGTATGGACGGTTGGCTTCAAGGCCAACCCGCTCACCGAACAAATCAGCGGCGAGCGCGACAACCGCGGCCGCTTGCATGTCGATGGCAACCTGAAGGTCAAGGGCAATGAGGCCGTGTATGCAGCTGGAGATGTGGCTTACGCCACCTGTGACGCGCTTGGCAATCATGCCGTGATGTCGTGCCAGCACGCGATTCCGCTGGGGCGCCATGCGGGCAACAATGCCGCAGCCGATTTGCTTGGCGTAGCACCAGTGGCTTACAGCCAGCCCAAGTACGTGACGTGCCTGGACCTGGGGGCCTGGGGTGCGGTTTATACCGAAGGATGGGACCGTGAGGTTTCACCACCGGAGGACAAGGCCGAAGCCAAGGCGCTGAAGCGCCAGATCAATTCAGTGTGGATTTATCCGCCAGCGGCTGACCGGGAAGCGGCCTTGGCGGCAGCTGATCCGCTTATCCCGGTGGTCTGAGTCACTCTTCTACAGGTTGGAGTGGCCTTGTGCCTCGACAGGGGCCACTCTTGCGATCCACCGCATTCCCTTGATCAGGCAGCAGCAAACAGCTCGTTGGCGATCTGCGCCTGTGCAGCATCGATCGCCTGGCTGCGCTGCTCCGGGCCATAGGCCAGGCCATGGGCCCGGACGATTTCAAGGTCGGTAACACCGATGAAGCCCAGGAACACTTTCAGGAAGTCTTCGTGCCCGGCACCAGTCGGCTGGCCAGCGTGCAGGCCACCCGCGGTGGAAACCAGCACCACTTTCTTGTTGCCGCACAGGCCTTGCGGGCCGGCTTCGGTGTAGCGGAAGGTCTTGCCGGCGACGGCCACGCGGTCAATCCAGGCTTTTAGCTGGGTCGGCACGGTGAAGTTGTACATTGGCGCACCAATCACCACGGCATCGGCAGCCAGGAACTCTTCGAGCGTCTCGGCGCTCAGCTTGGCTTCGAAAGCCTGGGCCGCGTCGCGTACGTCTTCAGGGGTGCCTGCAGCCACAAGGGTGGCGGCGGAGAAGTGGGCGATGGCATCGGCAGCCAGGTCGCGGTAAATCACTTCAACGCTTGGGTCTGCAGCCTTCCAGGCTTCGACCACTTCGCGGCTCAACTGGCGCGAGGCGGAATTGTCGCCCAGGATGCTCGAATCGATGTGCAACAGTTTCATGGGACTCTCCTGTGATTGAAGACCGCATCTGTGGGCGATCACGATGGGGAAGATCCTACCGAAGTGATCAATAGCTGATAAGTAAGCAAAAATGCGTTAGTTTGTCCCACAGATGGAACAGTGAGACATTCCCATGCAAGACCTCAACGACCTCTTCTACTTCGCGCGCGTCGTCGAAGCTGGCGGATTTGCCGCCGCCGGGCGCCAGCTGGGCATCCCCAAGTCGCGCCTGTCGCGGCGTATCGCCGAGCTTGAAGAGCGCCTGGGCACACGTCTGTTGCAGCGCACCACACGGCAACTCAAGCTCACCGCAGTGGGTGAACGTTACTTGCATCATTGTCAGGCCATGCTGCTGGAGGCCGAAGCCGCTGACGAAACCGTGGCCAGCATGAGCAGTGAGCCGCGCGGGCGTTTACGGGTATCCTGCCCGGTGGCACTGGCACACGCCTTCCTGCCGGATGTGATCAGCCGCTTTCTTGAGCAGTACCCGCTGGTGCAACTGGACATGGTATTGCTCAACCGCCGGGTCGACCTGATTTCCGAAGGCATTGACGTAGCGTTGCGCGTACGCGACCTGGGCGACGAAGATCCGGCCCTGGTTACCCGCCGCCTGCGCCAGGCACAAATGCAACTGGTAGCCGCGCCCGGCTTTGCCGACCACATTCGCGAACCGGGCGAGTTGGCATCATTGCCCGTGCTGGGCGCAGCCGAAGCAGACCGGCTGGTACACTTCCGCCTGTTCGGCCCCCATGGCAAGCAGCAGGAAATAGCGCTGGAACCGCGCCTGGCGATCGATGATTTCGTAGTACGTAACGCTGCTGTACGTGCCGGCCTGGGGTTCACTGCGCTGCCCAGCATGTTCTGTGAAGAGGAACTGGAACGCGGCGAACTGGTGCGCCTGCTGCCAGACTGGTCGCTGCCGGGTGGCTACCTGCAGGCAGTTTACCCACACCGGCGTGGCTTGCTGCCTGCGGTCCGGGTGTGGATCGATCACCTGGCGGCGTCATTCGAGGCTTGTGGAGAGCGGTATGTCTGAACGAAAAATGAGCGAAGCCCAGGTAGCGGCGTTTTGCCTGAGCCTGCCAGGTTCGCGGGAAGACTACAAATGGGGCGGCATCCGAGTGTTTTCGGTGGCAGAAAACAAGATGTTCGCGGTGCTCGACCTGGCGGGTGCCGGGTTATCGTTCAAGGTGGCCGACGAGCTGTTTCTGGGTTATTGCGATCGCCCGGGGATACGGCCAGCTCCGTACCTGGCGCGGGCGCGGTGGGTCAGCATGACGCCACCCTACCCGATGGGGCGTGATGAACTGTGTGACGTGTTGCAGCGGTCGCACCAGCTGGTAGTGCGTCGGTTGCCCAAGCGGTTGCAAGTGGGGTTGGTCATGTGATCTAGCTGTGCCGGCCCGTTCGCGGCTTTACCCGCGAAGAGGCCGGTACAACTGCACATCAACCAAAGGGCAGATAACGCCCGTCAAGAAACAGCCAGTCTGCCCAGAACACCTGGTGCACCAGCACAATCCCCCAGCACACCAATTGGAACGAAACCTTGCGGGTCTTGTGCCGAAACAGCTGCTGTGCCAACAGCGCCCCCGGCCAACCACCGAGCAATTCACTGGCATGCAGCACTTTCTCGGGTGTACGCCAGGCCCGCGTACGTGCCTGCTGCTTGTCCTGCCAATACAGCAACAGGCTGATCAGGCTCATGGCCGGGTACAACGCCAACGGCCACCAGGTCTGATCGTTCCAGGCCATGCGCGCCGCCCCCAAGCCGGGCAACAGGCAAAGCACGCCCAACACCAGCAGCTTCAGGTGCACATTGCGCACACCTTCAGCCCGTTGCCCACGCAGCGCCTCAGCCATGCGCCGTGGACCAGTCGACCCAACCAAACTGCCAGGTCGCCAGAATGAACAGGCCGAACACAATGCGATACCAGGCAAATGCCGCGTAGCTATGGTTGGCAATGAACTTGAGCAATGCCCGTACGGCAATCATGGCAAAGATGAACGAGGTCACGAAGCCGAGCGCGAACACCGGCAGATCGCCGGGCTGGAACAAGTCGCGGTACTTATAGCCCGAATACACCGCCGCACCGACCATGGTCGGCATTGCCAGAAAGAACGAGAACTCGGTCGCTGCCTTGCGCGACAGGCCGAACAGCAGGCCACCGATGATGGTCGAACCGGAGCGCGACGTGCCCGGGATCATCGCCAGGCACTGGATGAAGCCGATTTTCAGTGCATGGCTCCAGCGCATGTCGTCCACATGGTCCACCTGCACGCGGTGCTCACGGCGCTCGGCCCAGAGCATGATGATGCCCCCCACCACCAGTGCCGCCGCCACGGTGACGGGGTTGAACAGGTATTCGTGAATAAGGTCGGCGAACAGGACACCCAGCACCACCGCCGGCATGAACGCCAACAGCAGGTTGCCCGTAAAGCGGCGCGCCGTGGGCTGACGGGTCAGGCCGAAGACCACTTCGAATATCTTGCTGCGAAACTCCCACACCACCGCCAGGATCGCCGCCAGCTGAATGATGATGTTGAAAGCCATGGCCCGTTCGCCGCCAAAACCGATCAGGTCGGCGACGATAATCTGGTGGCCGGTACTGGAGATCGGCAGAAACTCCGTCAGCCCTTCGACCACGCCTAAGATGATTGCCTGGAAGGCAGTCCAAAAATCCATCATTCCCCCGGATGGAGCGCTGCTTGTCGCAGGCCCCTTATTCTTGATTCGCTTGAGATTGCCTTACACGGCCCGGCTGTTTTACAGCGACTGTTGGGCGCAACGCCAGTGGAAAAGTTCACGCCTGTTAAAGGTTTCATCTTGCGCGGCCGAAATCCTGACAGAGCCCCTTGGCAATCGCTTTAACGACCTGTTGCAGACTATCACCAACATAGCACTTAGCCATTAGTCGAGTGGGGGCTCGCTGCAAAGCATGCTTCGATGCACCTCAATAAAAAGAACAATGCGGGAGCTGATGGATGAACACTCTGAGATCGATGTCAATCAGTCGGCGCCTGTGGCTGATCCTTGTGGTAGCGGTGGCCATGCTGGTGGTCCTGGGCCTGCTGATGCTGCGGCAGATCCATGGTGACCTTTACCAGGCCAAGGCGGAGAAAACCCGCCATGTGGTGCAGACCGCCGCGGGTGTGTTGGCCTATTACCAAGGCCTGGAAGCTGCCGGCACGCTCAGCCGCGAAACCGCCCAGCAACAGGCGCTGCAAGTGGTGCGCGCGCTGCGCTACGACCATGACGACTATTTCTGGATCAACGACCTGGGGCCGAAGATGATCATGCATCCGGCCAACCCCAAGCTCGACGGCCAGGACCTTTCAGCCATTCGCGATCCCGATGGTTTCGCCGTGTTCAACGAAATGGTCGCCCTTGCCCGTCAGCAGGGCGCCGGCCCGGTCAACTATCGCTGGCCCAAGCCCGGCGCCAGTGAGCCGGTAGCCAAGACTTCCTATATTCAGCTGTTCAAGCCGTGGGGCTGGATCATCGGTTCAGGCGTGTATGTGGATGACGTGCAGGCCGAATTCGCTCGCCAGTTGCGCGACGCTTCGCTGGTTGGCGTGGGCATTGCCCTGCTGATGGCGCTGGTGGTCATGCTGATTGCCCGCAGCATAGCCCGCCCGCTGCAGGAAGCGGTGCAGGCGATGGGCAACATTGCCAGCGGAGAAAGCGACCTCACCCGGCGCCTGGACACCCATGGCCGCGACGAGATCACCCACCTGGGCGAGCACTTCAACCGTTTCAACGGCAAACTGCAAGGCGTAGTCGGCCAACTGCAAGGCGCGGCCCACGCGTTGGCCCAATCCGCCGGGCACGTCGGTGACAACGCGGGTGCCGCCCAACAGCACAGCGCCCAGCAATCGCTACAGATGGACCAGGTGGCCACTGCAGTCAATGAGGTGACCTACGCCGTGCAGGACGTGGCCAAGACTGCAGAACAGGCCGCCGGAGAGATGCGTACGGCACAACAACAGGTGACCCATGGTCAGCAGGCCATCCACGGCAGCCTGGCGCAGATCGACCGCCTGTCGCTGACCATCGATCAGGCCGTACAGGTAATCCGCGACCTGGCCGGGCACAGCACGCGCATTGGTGGTGTGCTGGACGTGATTCGTTCCATTGCCGAACAGACCAACCTGCTGGCGCTGAATGCCGCCATCGAGGCGGCACGGGCCGGCGAGCAAGGCCGAGGCTTTGCCGTGGTCGCCGACGAGGTGCGACTGCTGGCCCAGCGTACAGCGCAATCGACGGCCGAGATTCATACCATGATCGAGCACCTGCAGAGCCAGTCGGACGCTGCAGTCAAGGCCATAGACACCAGCAGCGAGGCATCGCGCCAGACCGTCGAACAGGCACGCGAGGCCGGCGCCAGCCTGGACGCCATCAACCAGGTGCTGAACAACCTCACCGCATTGAATGCCTCCATCGCCAGCGCCACCTTGCAGCAGTCGCATGTGGTCGAAGAGATCAACCGCAATGTGCTGGATACCGCCGGGTTGTCGCAGCAGACCGCCGATGCGGCCCGTCAGTCCAGCGATGCCGGGGCGGCGCTGGGGCGATTGAGCGAAGAGTTGGAGCAGTTGTTGCGGCAGTTCCGGGTCTGAGAACAAGCCCTTGGTGGGCGGGCATGCCTGCTCTTGCAGGTATCGAGTGACCTTGAAGCCTGCGCACCTGTGGGAGCGGGCATGCCCGCGAAGGAAGCAACGCGGTGGATGGCACCGGCGCTGCCGGTGTTCGCGGGTGAACCCGCTCCTACCAAGGGGCATCCCACCGCTGCGCCCTACACCTTCCGCGGCCGACCCGCTACAATCGCGCCCCTCCCCCGTAGCCTCCAAGGATCGCCGATGTCCGGCCTTGAACTCATTGCCGCCGTCCTCGGCGTAACCGCTGTCTGGCTCACGGTCAAGCAGAACGCCTGGTGCTGGCCGATCGGCCTGGTCATGGTGCTGATCTATGGCTGGCTGTTCTACGAGGTAAAGCTGTATTCGGGCATGTTGCTGCAACTGGCCTACGCCATCCTGCAACTGTACGGCTGGTGGCAATGGAAACGCCCCGACCACGTTGAGGACGCCCGCCAGGTCTCCCGTCTGCAACGCCCGGCACTGCTCACCGGGCTGGCCGCCGGGGCGCTGCTGAGCGCAACCCTGGGCGCGGCCATGGCCAACTGGACCGATGCCGCCCTGCCCTGGCTGGATGCCACCCTGACCGGCTTCAGCCTGGTGGCGCAACTGTGGATGGCGCAGAAACGCCTGCAGTGCTGGCCACTGTGGGTCGTGGTCGACATTATCTATGTGGGCCAATACCTGCATCAGCAGCTGTATTTCACCGCAGGCTTCTTCGCCGTGCTCACCCTGATTGCTGTACGCGGCTGGCTGGAATGGCGCCGCGACCCGGCGCTGGTACAGCCATGAGTGCGCAGCAATCAATGAAAGTGCTGGTACTGTGCGGCCCTGAATCCAGTGGCAAAAGCTGGCTTAGCGGGGTGATCCAGGCACATTTTGGTGGCGTGGTGGTGGGCGAGTACGTGCGCCATTTCATCGACCAGCAATGCCGTGACACCTGCTACGCCGATATTCCCGCCATCGCCCGTGGGCAACTGGCATGGGAGGACCGTGCCCGCGAGCAGGCGCCACCGCTGCTAATTCTGGACACCCACCTGCTGAGCAACATGCTCTGGAGCCACGCGCTATTCGACGATTGCCCAACCTGGCTGGAAGAAGCACTGCTGGCACGGCGTTATGACCTGCACCTGTTGCTCAGCCCGCAAGGGGTGGACTGGATTGCTGATGGCCAGCGTTGCCAACCCGACCTCAGCGATCGTCAAGGCTTTTTCGAGGACAGCCTGGCTTGGCTGAAGCGGCACAACCAACCGCACCAAATACTGGATGGCAATTGGCCGCAGCGCCAATTGGTGGCCTTGCAGGCGGTTGCTACGCTACTTAGCGGCGATGAGCCATCATGCCCTGCCGAGTGTTAAGCCTCTGACACAACCCGGCGGGGCAAAGCCCCCGAAATTGCGGGGCTTTCCCCCGACCTGGGGCCAGTGTCACGCTCATGAAACACACTCTGCAAAAACCCTTCCACTCAAGGCCACCGCTGCCTTTGCCGGCAACGATCACGGCAAGCTGTTTCACGCCTGAGACAGCATGCGCCGCATTTTGTCAGCCCTCAGCGCTAACTATCTGATCCGAAAAGGATTCTAAAAAGCGGCACACCTTCTGCTCTGTGGTACGCATCGCTGAACAGGGCCAGCGCTCAAAGAAGGAGTTGCCGTCGTGAGGAAAAGTGACAATCGCCTCTATCACCTATTACTGGTGGGTTGTGTACTGGGGTCACTAAGCCTGACGGCTCAGGCGGACAAGGGGATCATCATCATCAAGCGCGATGTGCAAGTGCGCAACGCGACCATCCCCCCTCTGATCCCAGACCCGAGCCCTACCACCATCAATGCCAACCCTTCAGCTCACGTGCTCAAGCAAACCAGCGAGCTGAGCGATGGCGACTTCGCCAGCATCAGCAGTGGTGCAGGCATCAGCAACATGATCACCCAACAAACCAACAACCTGGGGGGCAACCTCGGCAACCAGAACCAGCTCCCCAACTTGGCGGGCGGGCGCGGTACGGGGTCGGGTAACGGTATCTCGAACATGGTCAACTCAAGCGTGCAGCGTGGCCTCGCGCCGCTGCAGATCCTGACCGGCGGGGGCAAGTGAGATGAAGCGCACTCTGCTGATGCTGGCCGCCCTTTGCACTGCACCGGTCTTCGCGCAATCCCTGGTTCCCGTCATCAACAACGCCGATATCGACAGCTCCGGCAGTCGCTATCAGGGGAACCTCTCTGTCAACCAGGCTGCTGGCGACATGCAGCAGCAGGTCAATGCGCGTGCCATCGCCGTCGGCCCCGAAGCCAGTGCAAGCACCCAGATCCGGCAACGGCTCAATACGCCCGCTGACCCTGCAATGGACGCCCGCTCGACCATCCAGGGCAACGCCTTCAGCAACGGCAGCGGCGCCCTGGGGATCAACCAGAGCGCAGGCGCCAACACCCAGCAAGCCAACGCACTGAACATCAGCATTGGTGCGCAGCCGCAAAGCATCGACGACAGCGTCCTCATGCAACAAAACGTGGCGCTGATCAACAACTCCGGAGCAACTGACATTCCAGCAGGCTATCGCCAGGTCACCACCAGTGACCAGGCCTTCACCGGTAGCCACGGGGTGATCCAGTTGAACCAGAGTGCCGGGGTGGGAAACCGAATGGCCAACACCTTGAGCATCCGGGTCGCGGATTGACCCTGCAGTTAAGAACGACACTTAACCTAATAGCGTACGGAGAATCACCATGAAACCCTCGATGGCAATCAAGCCTCTGGTTTTCGCAATTGCTGCGGTCATGGCTGTTGCTGTACAAGCTGGGCAAAATGATCGGCGTAATGACCACCATAACGGCCACCATAACAATGGTCATCACACGCCTCCACCCACCAAGATCCCTGTGTATGCAACGGCCAATGCCTGGGATACCCAAACCAGCACGCGTAACCGCATCACCAACCAAGGCACCATCAACGATGCCGAGATGAGTGACTCTGGCACCGGCTCCAGCGGCAACGTTGGCATAAACGTGGCGGCCGGTAACGGCAACCAGCAAGATAACGCCGCTGCCATTGCCAACGCAGGCTCTGACTCGAGCCTGGACAACAGCTTCGTGTTCGGCATGGCCAATGCCACGGCTGACGTTGTGCAAACCAGCAGAAACAACCGGGTCGACAACTACTCGACCCAGTCTTCGGCTGTGATGAGCGGCTCAGCCAGCGGCGCTGAGGGCAACATTGGCATCAACATTGCCGGTGGCGACCTCAACCAGCAGAAAAACACCATGGCCATCGCCAACACCGGTGCACCGTTGGGTAACGCCACCGCCACCGCGTCGGCCAATCAGGACGGCCCAGGCCTGATTGTAAACAACAGCGCTGACCGCACCTACCGGGTGGATACGATTACCATCACCAAGTCGGCCAGCGGTTCAAGCTCGCGTGATGGCTCGTTCAACTCGACCGACGACCGCAGCTCGTCCTCGAGCTTCAGCCTCGCCGGTGCGCATAGCGCCAGCTCCAGCGGCTCCAGTGGCTGGGACTCCAGCGGCTCGCATTCCAGCAATGCCAGCGGCTCCCACAACTCGAGCGCAAGTGGCTCGAGCGGCTGGGGTGCCAGTGGCTCTGCCAGCGGCAGCCACAGCGCGTCGAGCAGCGCCAGCCTGGCAGCTTCGCTGGACGCTGAAGTTAACGCCACGCGTACCCATACCACCGACTATGGCCGTTATGAGCGCTCCCACTCCAAGTCCTTCGATGGCTCGCTGAGTGCATCGCTGGATGCATCGGTCGACAAGTCGCGCGAAAGTGCATACGACTCGTCGTTCGAGAAAGCATTCGACTCCAACTACGACAAGTCGCGTGAATCGGCGTATGACAAGTCCAAGGACTCTTCGTACTCCAAGTCTCACGACTCTTCGTACGAGAATGCTTCGGCATCCGACTTCTCGAAGTCTGGCGAGCAATCGAAACAATCCTCGAACGACGTTTCGAAGAGCTACAGCGAAAGCAGCGCTTACGACTTGAGCAATACTGTGTCCTTCCAAGTGCTGACCCCGACCGGCTGGGCCAACCCAGTTACCAACACTGCAACCCTTAGCGGTTCGGTGAATGGTGGCAGCGGTAACCTGGGCGTCAACGTAGCAGCCGGTGTGGGCAACCAGCAAAGCAACTCGCTGGCCATCTCCAACACCTCGTTCTGACCGCTGTGCTTGAGGCCCCCTTCGGGGGGCCTTTCTTCAACACACCGTAAGGCACCCGATCATGCGTATTTTCGCCTTGGCGTTTTTGCTGTGCCTGGCCAGCGTGAGCGAAGCTGCACAAATGCCCCTGTCCGTCCTGCCGGGCGGCGCCGTGGTGTTCAAACCGATCCAGAGCTTGCGTGAACGCAAGTTCGCCGACCTGGTGCAACAAAAGACCGACTTCAGCTGCGGCGCCGCCGCGCTGGCCACCATCCTGCGTCAGGCCTACTGGCTGGACGTGGACGAACATCAGATCATCGAAGGCATGCTGGCCCACGCCGACCAGGACCTTGTGCGCACGCAAGGCTTCTCGATGCTCGACATGAAGCGCTATATCGAAAGCCTCGGGATGCGTGCCCGCGGTTACCGGGTGGCGCCCGAAACCCTGCAAAGCGTGCGGATTCCCGTCGTGGTACTGATGGATGTGCGCGGCTACAAGCACTTCGTGGTCATGCAGAAGGTCGACAAAGGCTGGGTGTACATCGGTGACCCGGTGCTGGGCCACAAGCGATACAAGGTCGACGATTTCCTCAAGGGCTGGAACGGCATCATCTTCGCGGTGATCGGCCAGGGTTACGACAAGAACAACATCCTGCTCGACCCGCCCCTGCCACTGACCGCCAAGGACCGGGTGAACAACTTCACCCCCGTGCAGGACTCAGAGCTGCTGGACTTCGGCTTCATCAGAAGCGACTTCTTCTAACGACTGTTCTAATGACAAGGAGCATGATGCTCCAGGGAGCATTTCATGAAGACTTCATTGTGGTTGGCCATGGTCTGTCTGGCAGCCAGCCTGCCCAGTCACGCAGAGACATTCAAACCCATCGAACTGAAGGACCAGGAGCTGGCGAACCTGCGGGGCCGCTATGTGATGCCCGGACGAATCGTGAGCTTCGGTATCATCATGTCCAGCACCTGGCAAAATGCCAAAGGGGATGTGATCGGGGCAACGTCCACGCTGCAGGTTCAGCAATCGACCATCAAGCCCCAGTTCTATGTATCGATGATTGATAAAAAAGGCGCAGGTAAGGCGCCGAGCAGCGCTTCTGCTGCCGGGACTGGCGTGGTAACGGGCGGCAACGGCCTGACCACCACCGAAGGTGTGACCCAGGTGGTGCGTGCAGCCGGTGACAACAACGCCGCTTACAACAACGTCGATATCAACGTGACCAAAGCCAACCAGGCCCCCGCCGTACAACAGCACGGCCAGGTACTGGCCGCCGGCCAGACCCTGGTTGGGGAAAATGGCGCCGGCGCACTCAGTGTGTCTTCCAGCGGTGTGGGCGTGCAGCTCAACATCAATGCCAGCAACAACCAGGGCAGCAGCGTGCAACGCCTGGCCCAGGGTGGCCTGCTGCAGAATTCGACGCTGCTCGGCAACGGTAACCTGGTCAACAACGTCACCAGCCTGAACGTTGTCATGCGTGAGAGCGTGCCGACAGCGGCTTCGCTCAGCGGTAGCCTCGACCAGCTCAAAGGTCTTCGCACCTTCGGATACTGATCTACGCTCAGTCTCATCGAAAGTAGTTGGAAGGGACGGCAACTCCATGTACCGATCTTTTACGCTCAGAGCTTTTGTGTGCTTGACTGCCTTGGCCCCAGCCACAGCACTTTACGCAGCCGCTGACCCACAGGTCGAAGCGCTGAAACAGGAACTGACTGAACTCAAACGCCGCTATGAGGCACAGCAACAGGCACTGATGGTGCTGGAACAACGTGTACGCCAGGTCGAAGAGGCCCCTGCAGCAACGCAACCCAGACGCCTGGTCAAGTCTCCCGCCGAGGGGGTAAAAGGTGCGCAAACCGTTGCCTCTGGGGCACCGGGCACTTCAGGTAGCTCCTACGGTCAGGCACTGACGGCCGACTCCCAGCCGGCGCAAAGCGTTACCAACCTGTATGACGAAGCCAGCGGATTCTTTGGCGGGGGCAAGTTCAGCTTCGAAACCGGCCTCACCTATACCCATTACGATACCCGTGCGCTGACCCTCAATGGCTTTCTGGCACTGGACTCGATCTTCCTCGGCAGCATCAACCTCGACCGGATCAAGGCTGACAACTGGACCCTGGACATGACCGCGCGCTATAACCTGGCACAGCGCTGGCAGTTCGATATCAACGTCCCCGTGGTCTACCGCGAGTCCACCTACTCGTCTGGCGGTGCGGGAGGGGCCGGGGCAACCACCTCCGATGCCAGCGTGACCCGCGACCCGGAAATCGGCGATATCAACGTTGGGGTGGCCTATAAATTCCTCGACGAGGACGAAACCTGGCCGGACGCAGTGGCCACCCTGCGAATAAAGGCACCGACCGGCAAGGACCCCTATGGCATCAAACTGCGTGAGGTGGATGGCAACAACAACCTCGCGGTACCGGAAAGCCTACCGACTGGCAACGGCGTATGGTCGATCACACCGGGCATCTCGCTGGTCAAGACCTTCGACCCGGCTGTGCTGTTCGGCAGCCTGTCCTACACCTACAACATGCAAGACTCGTTCAGCGACATCAGTCCGCAGGTGAACAGCAAGGTGCCGGGTGACGTCAAGCTTGGTGACTCGTGGCAGATTGGCGGCGGCATCGCCTTTGCCCTGAACGAAAAGATGAGCATGTCGTTCTCGGTATCCGACCAGTTCGCCCGCAAGAGCAAGATCAAACCTGATGGCGGCGACTGGCAATCGATCTCCAACAGCGATTACAACGCGGCCAACTTCAACATCGGCATGACCTTCGCCGCCACCGACAACCTGACCATCGTGCCCAACCTGTCCATTGGTCTGACCGATGACGCACCGGACTTTTCTTTCAGCCTGAAATTCCCTTATTACTTCTGATAGTTGCCATCGGCCGGGGCTGTGCGAACGACCCCGGCTTTGGTTACCAACCTTGTAATCGACCGCCTTCCCTGCCCTGCCCTGTTATCATCAAGCACAGTTGCATGACGATTTAATGGCAAAAGGGAAGTTTTTGTGAAGAGCCTGTCCGACCACCCACGCACCCGGCTTACCGCTTTGGCGGCCCTGGTGTTGGTGATCCCACTGGGTACGCGCGCCATGCTGGGTTGGTCCAACCCGTTCGGTTACCTGTCAGACCTCGCCCTCGGCAGCCTGTTGATCGTGCTGCTACACCGCAGGCCGTGGTGGCTTGCGTTGCCCGTGCTGCTGGCCTGGGCGGCGCTGTGGGTGGCCTCGGCCGAACTGGTGAGCGCAGTGGGCCGACTGCCCACCAGCGCCGACCTGAACTACCTGGTCGACCCGCAGTTCATGGAGAATTCGACCGGTGGCAGCCTGGCCCATGCCTGGCTGCCCTGGGCTCTGGGTGGCGGCTTGCTGGCCTGGCTGGCCTTCGCATGGCGCAGCCGTGCACAGGCCAGCCAGCCACTGCCGCACAAGGCCTGGGCCATACCCGTACTGCTGTTTGGCACGCACTGGGGCAGCCAGCAGTTGCTACCTTCCGATGCCGACCAGTGGCGGCAATACAACCTCCCCCACCAGTTGATGTCTGCCGGGGTCGGTAACCTGCAACGCCAGGTCGAAGGCTGGATGGGCCGCACGCAAACCTTCACCCCGCTCGCCAGCAGCGGCCTGACTCAATCCGACCTGCATGGGCAAAGGCTGCTTGCCGGCCCGGGAAGCGCCCGCAACCTGCTGGTGATTACCATGGAAGGCATCCCGGGCGCCTACCTGCGGCCTAACCGCCAGGCGCTGAACAGCCGTTTCAATGAGGACTTGATGCCCAGGCTCAGCAAGTGGGCCGAGCGCGGCATGAACACCCCAGACTACGTGCTGCACACCCACCAGACCATCCGTGGCCTGTATGCGATGCTGTGCGGCGATTACGACAAGCTGGCCAATGGCACGCCCAAGGGCGTGGAACTGCTGACCCAGAACGCACGCAACCAGGCCTGCCTGCCGGCACAATTGCGCCAGGCCGGTTTCACCACCCACTACCTGCAAGGCGCGGGCCTGCGCTTCATGGCCAAAGACCGCATCATGCCGCACATCGGTTTCGATTCGGTGCATGGCCAGGAGTGGTTCAGCAACAAGAACTACCTGAACTTCCCATGGGGCAAGGATGACCGCGCTTTCTTCGAAGGCGCCCTGCGCTATGTCGGCCAGTTGCAGAAGCAGGACAAGCCTTGGATGCTGACGCTGCTCACCGTGGGCACCCACCAGCCCTATTCGGCGCCGGCCGAGTACCTCAAGCGCTACGACACAGCGAAACAGGCAGCGGTCGCCTATCTGGATGACGCGGTCGGGGCATTTCTTGACAACCTCGAGCGCCAGGGCGTCCTCAAGGACACACTGGTGGTGCTGACTTCCGACGAGTCCCACGGCATCGATGGCGTGCGCCTGGCCTCGTCCTGGGGTTTCAACCTTACCCTGGCGCCGGAGCAGGCCCAACTGCCAACCATCAAGCACGGCACTTACGGCCATATCGACCTGGCCACCTCGCTGCTCGACTACTTCGCACTGCCCATTCCTGTCGCGCTTGGCGGCCGCTCGTTGTACCGCGACTACGACAACGGCCGCGAAATGATCTCCTACACCAACGGCATGCTGCGCTACCACAACGGCCAGGGCCTGTTCACCGAATGTGACTTCCAGCAGCGCTGCCGGCGTTATGCCAGTGAAGGTTTCATCGCCGACCAGGCCCGCTACCTCGGTCCGGCCGACAGCCTGCTGGGCCAGCAGATCGGCGCCCTGGTCGGGGTGCTCGACCAATCCCTGCTGCAAACCCCGCTCAACCTGCGTTACCAGTTCGGCGGCCCTTCGCCGATCAAGTTGCGCAAGCGCATTCACGATGACTGGGCCGACAACCTGATTGGCGCCCAGTACCTGGAAATGCCTGGAGGCTCGCACACCCGCGTGCGGGTCAAGGTACGCTCGCTGGATCCCAAACGTGCGGCCTATATACGGCTCAAGGCCAAGCAGTTGGAACAGGACGTGCCGTTAGGCCTGCCAGAAGAGGTAAAGGTCACCGCCGACGCGCCCCTGGAGATGGAGTTCAGCTTCGACAACCCGACCGAGCGCAAGGCGTTTTCCTTCCATTTGCTGGGCTATGGCGGCGGCAAGGTAGAAGTCAGCGATTTCAGCGTGATCACCGCCCTGCCTGGCGAGGATGACGGCGCCGATGAACTGGCCGAGGGGCATATCGCCCACTCGGGATGAGCCGGTACCGCTCATCGAACGAGTACGCAAAAGGCTTAAGGCAGTTGGCTCTATAGCCAGCTTCTTGGCGTCCGTTGTCACGGGGCAGGCCCAACCCGCTCCTACGTCTGATCGGTGACGGACGCACACCTGGGGACACAGGCCATCGTAGGAGCGGGTTCACCCGCGAAAGGGCCGGGCCTGCTGGCCAATATTCCTGGTCATTCACCGTTGCCGCCGCCACCGTATTCGCGGGTAAACCCGCTCCTACGCCTGATCGGTGACGGGCGCACACCGGAGGGACACAGGCCATCGTAGGAGCGGGTTCACCCGCGAAAGGGCCGGGCCTGCTGGCCAATATCCCTGGCCGTTCACCGTTGCCGCCGCCACCGTATTCGCGGGTAAACCCGCTCCTACGCCTGATCGGTGACGGACGCACACCGGAGGGACACAGGCCATCGTAGGAGCGGGTTCACCCGCGAACACCGGCGGAGCCGGTGCCATCCACTGCGTTGGTTTCTTCGCGGGCATGAGCGCAAAGAGACCTCGATCTGTCAGGCTCGCACACCCAGCATACCGCGCTCGACGATAAAATCGATCACCGCCTGCAACCCCTCGCCCTTCTTCAGGTTGCTGAAGGTCCAGGGCCGCTGCGGCCGCATGCGCTGGGTGTCGCGCTCCATCACATCCAGTGAAGCCCCTACATAAGGCGCCAGATCGGTCTTGTTGATCACCAGAAAGTCAGACTTGGTAATGCCTGGGCCGCCCTTGCGCGGGATCTTCTCGCCCTCGGCCACGTCGATCACGTAGATGGTCAAGTCGGCCAGCTCCGGGCTGAACGTGGCGCTGAGGTTGTCACCGCCACTTTCCACGAAAATGACTTCGAGGTTACCGAACTTGCGCGCCAGCGCCTCGACCGCCGCCAGGTTCATCGACGCGTCTTCACGAATGGCCGTGTGCGGGCAGCCGCCGGTCTCCACACCGACGATGCGCTCCGGCTCAAGGGCGCCGGCCTCGGTGAGAATACGCTGGTCTTCCTTGGTATAGATGTCGTTGGTGACCACGGCAATCTGGTAGTGATCGCGCATGGCCTTGCACAGCGCTTCCAGCAGTGCGGTCTTGCCAGAGCCGACCGGGCCGCCGACACCGATGCGCAGGGGTTGTTGATAGCTTTGCATGAAGGCAGTCCTCAGGAACGGAACAAACGGGTGTATTGGGTTTCGTGACGCGATGAGGCGATGGCCAGCAGCGGCAGGCCGCCGCCGAGCTGGTCATCGCCCAGGGCCAGTGCCTGGTCCAGTGCAGCGGGCAAGTCGGCGCCGAGGTCGCGCAGCAAGGTCTGGGCAGCCTGCTGGCCGAACGGCACCAGCTTGACCCCGGCCATGACTGCGCCCTCCAGCCAGGCAAAGCCATGGCCCAAAGCCAGTTGGCGCAACGGGATGGCCCAGTGCGCGGCCAGCCAGGCCATGCCGCCCAACTGGGTCAGCTCAAGGCTGGTGCGCCAGGCCGGTGCCTGGCCCAGTTGCCAACCGTCGAGCAACCGCGCCAGCGCCGCGCCGCGCTGCTGTTCTTCCAGGCGCAACTCGGCGGTTTCGCGGTTGGCCAGCAAGAACCGGCTCCAGTGGTAGAACGCTTCGGCGTCCTCGGCCTGGCAGGCGTGGTACAGACGTGCCAATACTGGCCAGTCAAGGCAAGCCAAGGTGTCGTGAACCTGCTCACGCTGCCAGCTGGCAAAGCTGTCCACGCCGCGAACCCAGCCGGCCTCGACCGCCCACTCCAGGCCTTGCGAATAGGTGAAACCACCCACCGGCAAGCCGGGGCTGGCCAACTGCAGCAGGCGCAGCAGCGCCAGGTCGCTGTTCATCAACCGGCCAGCACCAGCGCGGCGCCGGCCAACAGGCCACCGCCAAAGGCCTTCTGCAGGCCGCTGTGGCGGCGCAGCAGGCAACCGATTGCAAAGCCTGCCGCCAGCAGCAAGCCGCTGACCGCGACAAACCCCGCGCTGAATTGCCAGAAAGCGCTCGGCGTAGCTTCCACACCATGGGCCCAGCCATGGAACAAGGCGAACACCGGCATGGCCATGGCCAGCAGCAACTGGCGGCTCGGCAGCAGCACCGCCCCGGCAGCCACCAGCAGCGAAACGGCAATCAGGGTCTCCATGCCCAGCACATCGCCGAACAGGTGACCGCACACGGCACCACCGAACATGGCCGCCAGGGTAGCCAGGGGCAACGTCAGGTTGCGCCGGGTCAACGCGGCGAGCACGCCGGTGCCCAGTAGCATCAGCAGGTGATCGAGCCCGGTCAGCGGGTGCAGCAGGCCGTCCTGCAGCGGGTTGCTGTCATGGCCTGGATGGGCGAAGGCTGGCAGTGCCAGCATCAACAGAAACAGGGCGAAAGTCTTTTTCATCGGTTGCTCCAGGGCAGTTCAGGAATGGGCAGGCAGGCGAACGAACGGGTGGTCGTGGCCATGGGCATGACTGTGGCTGTGGCTGTGGCCATGCGGTGCACTTTGGTAGGCACCCGCTTCAGGCTCGAACGGGGCCTGTTCGGCCTCTACCGTCAGGCCCAACCCCCGCAGCATGTCGTCCAGCACATGGTCGTGCTGGAAGCGCAGCAGGCCGGGTTCGATCTGCAGCGGCACATGGCGGTTACCCAAGTGGTAGGCGGCGCGGGCCAACAGGTGTGGATCGGTACAGCGCACCGTCGACACCGCTTCGGGCGCCGCCAACACGCGGATCAGCTGAGTGCCCTCGGCATCGGCCAGTAATTCACCTCCGCGCAGCAGGTGACCGCGCTCCAGCATCAGCCCGGCTTCGCGGCCATCGTCCAGAGTTACTCGCAGGCGGCTTTTGATACGGCTGTCCACATCAAGGGTCACAGTGCCACTGACAACCCGCGTGCCGGGTTCGGAGATACGGCGGTTCAAGACAATCATGGGTGCTCCTCAGAACAGGAAATAGCGCTGGGCCAGCGGCAGTTCGCTGGCCGGTTCGCAGACCAGCAGCTCGCCATCGGCACGCACCTGATAGGTCTGCGCATCGACTTCGATCAGCGGCTGCAGGGTGTTGTGGACCATGTCCGGCTTGCGAACCCGCCGGCAGCCGTTGACCACGCCAATCAGGCTGCGCAGGTTCAGCTCCTCGGCCAGCCCGCGGTCCATTGCCGCCTGAGGCAGGAATGTCATGCGTGTGGCATGCCGCGCCGCACCCAGCGCGCCGAACATCGGCCGATAGTGCACCGGCTGGGGCGTGGGGATGGAGCCGTTGATGTCGCCCATTGGCGCGGTAACGATCATCCCGCCCTTTAGCACCAGGGCCGGCTTGACCGCAAAGAACGCTGGCGACCACAGCACCAGGTCGGCCAGCTTGCCGACCTCCACCGAACCCACCTCGTGACCGATGCCATGGGTCAATGCCGGATTGATGGTGTACTTGGCGATGTAACGTTTGACCCGGAAGTTGTCGCTGTAAGGGGTGTCTGGTGCCAGCGGCCCGCGGCGCAACTTCATCTGGTGCGCCACCTGCCAGGTGCGCAGCACCACCTCACCAACCCGGCCCATGGCCTGGGAGTCGGACGAGGTCATGGCAAAGGCGCCCATGTCGTGAAGGATGTCCTCGGCAGCGATGGTTTCGCGGCGAATGCGTGACTCGGCAAAGGCCACGTCCTCGGCGATGCTCGGGTCCAGGTGGTGACAGACCATGAGCATGTCCAGGTGCTCGTCCACGGTGTTGATCGTGTAAGGCAGGGTCGGGTTGGTCGAGGATGGCAGCACGTTTGCCTGCCCCGCCGCACGGATGATGTCCGGGGCATGGCCGCCACCGGCTCCTTCGGTATGGAAGGTGTGGATGGTGCGGTCGCCGATGGCCGCCAACGTGTCTTCGATACAGCCCGACTCGTTGAGGGTGTCGGTGTGAATCGCCACCTGGATATCCATTTCCTCGGCCACGCCCAGGCAGCAGTCGATGGCCGCTGGCGTAGAGCCCCAGTCTTCATGCAGTTTGAGCCCGACAGCACCTGCGGCAATCTGCTCGCGCAGCGCTTCAGGCTGCGAGGCATTGCCCTTGCCGAGCAATCCGATGTTGATCGGCAAGCTGTCGGCAGCCTGCAGCATGCGCGCAAGGTACCAAGGCCCGGGCGTGCAGGTGGTGGCATTGGTGCCGGTGGCCGGCCCGGTTCCGCCGCCGATGAACGTGGTGACACCGCTGTTCAATGCCTCGTCCACCTGTTGCGGGCAAATGAAGTGGATATGCGAATCGACACCTCCGGCGGTGACGATCTTGCCCTCGGCCGCAATCACCTCGGTCCCTGGCCCGACCGGCACGTTCACGCCCGGCTGCACATCGGGGTTGCCGGCCTTGCCGATCAGCGCGATGCGTCCATGCTTGATGCCGATGTCGGCTTTGACGATGCCCCAGTAGTCGATGATCAGCGCATTGGTCAATACCAGGTCCATGGCCTCGGCCGCCAGCATCTGGCCCTGCCCCATGCCATCGCGAATGACCTTGCCGCCGCCGAACTTCACCTCTTCGCCGTAGATGGTGAAGTCTTTCTCGACCTCCACCCACAACGCAGTGTCGGCCAGGCGCACGCGGTCGCCAACCGTGGGCCCGAACATGTCGGCATAGGCCTGACGGGAAATACGGCTCATGCCCTACCCTCCAGCGCGCCCATCACCTTGCCCTGAAAACCATAGACCTCACGCTTGCCGGCGTAAGCCACCAGTTGCACGGTACGCGCCTGACCCGGCTCGAAGCGCACGGCAGTGCCGGCCGGAATGTCCAGGCGAAAGCCCAAGGTGGGCGCACGGTCGAACACCAGCGCGTCGTTGACCTCGTAGAAGTGGTAGTGCGAGCCGACCTGCACCGGCCGATCGCCATGGTTGGCCACGCTGACGCTGACCGTTTCTCGGCCACTGTTCAACTCGATGTCGCCCGCGGCGACCTGGATTTCACCTGGGATCATGCAACGCTCCTTGGCGGTTTCAGACGATGGGGTCATGCACGGTCACCAACTTGGTGCCATCCGGGAAGGTCGCTTCGACCTGCACGTCGTGAAGCATTTCAGCGATACCGGGCATCACCTGCTCACGGGTCAGCACTTCGCGCCCCAGGCTCATCAGTTCGGCGACTGTGCGGCCATCGCGGGCGCCTTCGAGCACTGCGGCGCTGATCAGCGCCACGGCCTCCGGGTAGTTGAGCTTCAGGCCACGGGCCAGACGCCGCTCCGCCAGCAGCGCGGCAGTGAACAGCAGCAGTTTGTCTTTCTCTCTCGGGGTAAGCTCCATGGCGCTCTCTCAGGTAGCCCAGATACGCGGCGGGCAGGCGGGCAGGCCGAGGATGGCCGGACGCAGCACATGCCAGAGGCGTTGCAGGGTGCGTTGCAGGTGTTGGTTGTCATGGTCGAGCAGGCGGATCACCAGCAACGACCCGAGCAGGGTCGCACCGGCCGGGTTGCCCAGTTCATCGAGTAGCGGGCGAACCTGCTCCAGCACGGCCTGATCGGCCGGTGCGGCACAGAAAGTGGCGAGTAGCGGATGCCCACCCAGCTTGTCCAGGTGCCCGCCCTCGAGACGCAGGCGCTCATGCAGGCCAACCTCGTCAGGCAGTACGATGTGCAAAAGGCTGTCGAGGGCGCCGTGGTCGAAACGCTCTTGCATGACCGGGCGGCCCAGGCACAGGGTTTCCCAAGCCAACAGGCGGGCGCCCGGCTCGAGGGTAAAACGGCTGGCGAGGCTGGCGCGGGCGCCGGAGAAGAAGATGCTGTCCTGTGGCAGCCACTCCAGGGTGCTGCCCGCGGCCAGGTGAAAGCGCTGGGCCAACCGCGCGGTCGGGCCAATGCTGCGATAGAACTTGCTGGCGCCGGGCATGGTCAGCAGCGCATGGCTACCCGGCTCCAGGTGAATATCCAGTTCCAGGCGGTCGCCGGCGACGATGCCGCCCGGCGGGTGCAAGACATAGACATGGCACGGCGCACCCTCCGGATAGAAAGGCCGCTGCACCAAAAGAGGTCCAAAATGCTTCCACGCACCAAGGCGGGTCACGCTGTCACGCTGCACAAAGCGCAACTGCAGGTGAGCACTCCAGCCTGCATCGTCTTGTTGTTGTTCGATCTGCTCCGCGAGCGACATCCTGCGGCCCCTGAAATCCGTGGCCTGCTGGCCGTTTAGAGGGTCCGGCGCGGGCGCCTGCCAGCGCGCACGGCCTGACCACTCGATCAAATTCGCAGGCTGGATATAGCAGGTTGCGGGCCAACTCCGCAGGTGAAGGATGATGAAACTTATGCTGCGGCCGCTCTGGCATCGGGCATACGGGGGGATGGCGCACAAAGCGGGGGCGTGCGCCGGCCCTGTTTCGGTGCCGGCACCCGTGAAAATGGGGCAGCTTTGCAGCCCCTAAAGATCAGACCTCAGTAATCGAAGCGGTCAACGGCACGCCGACGCTCATTGTCATCACGCCGGTCATAGATGGCCGTGGTCTGGATATTGGCATGGTGCGCCAGCTTCTGCGCAATCGACAGGTCGTGCTCTTCGATCACCCGGGTGATGAATGCACGGCGAAAATCGTGCGGCATGATCTTCACTCCCACCTGCGCACCGCGCTGGCGAGCAATGTAGTAGATCGCATGCTTGGTAATGCGCGCACGGGTAATGTGGCTGCCGCGACGGATGCGGTTGAACAAAAACGGGTCATCCTCCGCCCCGGCAGGCAGGTCCTGGCGGCGCAGTTCAAGCCACGCCTGCAGCTTCTCGAACGCCCACGGCGGTGCATACTTGACCAACTGGTGATTGCCCTTGCCCACTACCTGCAGGCTGCGCGCCTCGAAGTCGACCTGGTCGAGGTCGATGTCGACCGACTCCGACTTGCGCATGCCGGTGCCGTACAGCAAGGCAATGATCGCCGCATCACGTACCCCCTGTGGCCGCGGGTCGGCTGCGCACACATCCATCAGCTCGCGGATCAGGCTGCGGCGCAGGTTGCGCCCTGGCGGCAGACGGGAGCCTGTGGCCGGCTTGACCTCGCGAATGCGCAACAGCTGCTCGTGGTCGATCAGGCCCTGACGCCAGGCCTCGTTCATCACCCCGCGAATCGCGTTGACGTACAGCGACGAGCTGTTGGGCGCGTAGCCATCAGCACGCAGGGCAGCCACCAGTGCAATCACATGGCCCGGCTCGAGCCGATGCCAAGGCACATCGACGATGTTGCAGTCGACGAAACCTAGCCGGTCGGCGGCGTCCTGAAGAATGTAGCGCATGGTTTGCTGGCTGGATGGGGCCAGACGGGCCATGTACTGCAGCAGCGGATTTTTCGAGAGGTCGGACAAAGCGTGAATCCTGTAGCGAAGCGTCAGCCGGCACTGAACCAGGCGAACCCTGAAGCAAGTCAAAACGACATACAAGCCAGTCCGAATGACTGCAAAACGCACGTGTCATTCGGACCCTGAGAAGTGCCATCACCTTGATATTCAAGGGCTTTGCAAACTGGCACGGATCGTGATCTTACCCCAATTGAGGCCTACTGAACGAACCAAGGACCGCCCATGCTCTTGCAACCCACTGCTTCACGCCCGCGCCAAGCCGTCTGGGGTTTGGGTTTTCGCCCGTTCTTCCTGGGTGGCAGTTTGTTTGCGCTGATTGCCCTGCTGTTGTGGGCCGGCGTACTGGCCGGGGCCCTGGCCCCTGCACCGCCCGGCGGTATGCTCGCCTGGCACCGCCACGAGATGCTTTACGGCTTCGCCACCGCCGTTATCGCGGGTTTTCTGCTGACCGCCGTACAGAGCTGGAGCGGCATCCCGGGCTTGAGCGGGCGGGCGCTGCAGGGCTTGTTCCTGCTTTGGCTGCTGGGCCGGGTGAGCTGGTTTCTGCCACTACCGGGTAGCGTGCTGGTACTGGTCGAGGGCAGCTTCCTGCCATTGGTGGCACTGACCCTGGCACGACCGATCGTGCAACGGCGCCTGCGCAACAACTACCCTATCGTCGTACTGGTGCTGTTGATTGCCGCCTGCCAGTGGTTGACCTTGGCCGGCTGGTTACACCAGGACGAACGGTGGCAGCGTCGCGGTATATTTGCCGGGCTGTGGCTGGTGACGGCGATGATGACCGTGCTCGGCGGCCGGGTCATTCCGTTCTTTACCCGCCGCGGCCTGGGTAACCTTGGCGCAGCCCCTGCCCGTCCCTGGCTGGACCGTGCCTGTCTGTTGCTCAGCGTGGCAGTACCGCTGGCGTTCGCCACCGGCCTGGCCGATACACCACAAGCAAGTCTGGCGGTGCTGTTTTTCGCCTTGTTCGCGCTGCACGCGACCCGACTGGTGCTGTGGCACGACCGTGGCCTGTGGCGCGTACCGTTGCTGTGGTCGCTGCACCTGGCCTACGCCTGGATCGCCCTGGCCTGCCTGGGCATGGCGCTGTGGCACAGCGGGGTGGCCCTGAGCCCGAGCCTGGTGACCCACGCGCTAACCGTTGGCGCCATGACCGGGCTGATCCTGGCCATGATGGCGCGGGTCAGCCTGGGCCACACCGGCAGGCCATTGCAGGTACCGACCAGCATTGCCTGGGCCTTTGCCCTGATGCAACTGGCGACCCTGACCCGGGTGATTCTGCCGCTGTTCACATCGCTGGGGGTAAGCGTTTCTACACTGTGCTGGAGCCTGGCGCTGTTGCTGTTCCTGCGCCATTACCTGCCGATCCTGCTGCGGCCCCGGGCAGATGGAATGCCCGGTTGACGCGGCTGGGCCGCCTTGCAGCGGTGTGCCAGCATGAGTGGATTGGTCACCCTCCCGATTGCAGCTGATCGCCCAAGGCAAAGACCGCTAGATAATAGCCACCGGCCACCAGTCGGGAAACATCTGCTGCACCCGGGGCTCGGCGAAGCGTTCGTCAATCAGCACCAGTACGCCCCGGTCCTGGTCACCCCGAATAACCCGGCCCGCCGCCTGGATAACCTTGCGCACGCCCGGGTAGAGATACGCGTAATCGAAACCCGCACCAAATTGCCGCCCCAGGCGCTGTTTGAACTGCTCGTTGACCGGGTTGACCTGAGGCAGCCCCAGGGTGGCGACAAACGCGCCAATCAGCCGCGTGCCGGGTAAATCCACCCCTTCGCCGAAAGCACCGCCCAATACGGCAAAGCCCACACCTCGGCCATCGGCGACAAAGCGATCGAGAAATGCCTGACGGGCCGCCTCGTCCATGCCCGGCGCCTGTGCCCACAGCGGAATCTGACCATGCCGCTCGGCCAACAACCCTGCCACCTGTTGCAGGTATTCGAAGCTGCTGAAGAACGCCAGGTAGTTACCCGGCATGCGCTGATACTGCCGGGCAATCAGGTCAACGATCGGCGCCAGGGAGGCTTGGCGCTGCTGGTAACGGGTGGACACCTGGCTGGCAATGCGCACTTCCAGCTGTTCGGCACGGAACGGGGCGGCCACTTCCAGCCAGGCGGTATCGGCTGGCATGCCCAGCAGGTCGCTGTAGAAGTGCCGTGGGCTCAACGTGGCGGAAAACAGCGTCACACTGCGCGCCGCCTGCATGCGTGGTGCCAGCAGCCGTGCCGGGGTGACATTGCGCAGGCACAGGGTGGCCAGCCGCCGTTTGCGCGGGCCCTGGCGCTGGCTGATGTCAAACAGAAAGTGCTCGTCGAACAGTTCGGCAACCCGGCAGAACTGCAAGGCCTGAAAATAGAACTGCAACACCTGGGGGTCCATGTGCGTGGGCGCCTGGTTCATCTGCTCCTGAATCAGCCCAACGCACTGCTGCAGGGCGCGCAACAGCCCTTCAGGCAGCGACTCGCTGGTCTGGTACGGCGCACGCTGCTCTTTATACAGCGCGTTCCATTGCCTGTTGAGGCGCTCCAGCGCACTGACCAGCCCAGGCGGTTTGCTCTGGCGCAACGCCAGCAGCTGGCCCTGGTCAAGGCTGGCGCTGTACATGCCGCGCCCACGCTCGACCAGGTTATGCGCTTCGTCCACCAGCACTGCCACTCGCCACTGGTTGAGTTGGGTAAGGCCGAACAGCAACGCATGCGCGTCGAAGTAGTAGTTGTAGTCGGCGACCAGCACGTCGACCCAGCGCGCCATCTCCTGGCCCAGGTAGTACGGGCATACCTGGTGCGCCAAGGCCACTTCACGCAGGTTGGCTCGGTCGAGCAACGGTACTGCTGCAGCAGCCTCGCGCGCAGCCGGCAAACGGTCATAGAAGCCTGCGGCCAATGGGCAGGACTCACCATGACAGGCCTTGTCCGGGTATTCACAGGCTTTGTCGCGAGCGATCAGCTCCAGTGTGCGCAACGCAGGTTGTGGCGTGGCATCGGTGATCTGGCGCATGGTGTCCAAGGCGAGCGCCCGGCCTGGTGTCTTGGCGGTGAGAAAAAACAGCTTGTCCAGCTGCTGCGGCACCATGGCCTTCAGCAACGGGAACAAGGTACCGAGGGTCTTGCCAATGCCGGTGCTGGCCTGGGCCATCAGGCAACGGCCGGTGCTAACCGCCTTGTACAAGGTTTCAGCCAACTGCCGCTGTCCCTTTCGGAACTGTGGGTAGGGGAAACTCAGCGCCAGCAGACCTTGATCACGTTCGGCCAAGCGTTGTTGCTGCAATCGGGCCCAGCCCAGAAAGCGCCGACACTGGGTTTCGAAGAAGGCCCGCAACTCGGCAGCCGAACAGTGCTCACTGAACAGCGTCTGGCCATCGCTGTCCACGTCGAGGTACACCAGCGCCACCTCGATGGCCGGCAGTTGTCGCGCCTGGCACATCAACCAGCCATAGACCTTGGCCTGTGCCCAGTGCAACTGACGGTGATTGGCCGGTTGACGCGCCAGATCGCCACGGTGCGTCTTGATTTCTTCCAGGCGATTGCTGCCAGGGTCATAGCCATCGGCACGGCCCCTCACCGTCAGGGTTTCGAACTGGCCTTCAAGGGTGATTTCCGACTCGTAGCCAGCAGCACGCCGTGCCACTACCCGCTGATGCCCTTCGATACCCTCCTGGGCGGTGGGCGACGGCGTGAAACGCAGGTCCAGGTCGCCAACCTTGGCACTGAACTCACACAAGGCGCGCACCGCTACGCTGTAACTCAAGGCGATTCGCTCCAGCGCACGTGGCACACCGCGACCGGCAGGCCGTGTTGCCGGCAGAACTCCAGCCAGCGCAGCTGATTGTCCTGCAGGCGATCACCAGGCCCCTTGACCTCGACCATGCGATAACGGCCCTGCTCGGGCCAGAACTGGATCAGGTCGGGCATGCCGGCACGGTTGCTGCGAATGTCCTGCAACAGGCGCAGGAAACATTGCTTGAGCGCAGCGGCCGGCAGGCAGGCCAAGGCCTGCTCCAGCAGCGCCTCGCTGAGCATGGACCAGAACACGAACGGCGACTGCAGCCCCTGTTTGGCCACGTAGCAGTCGAGAATCGCCTGACGATGGCTGCCATCGTCGAGCTTCCCGAGGCAGCGCTCGAACAGTGCACTGCGCCGTTGCTGGAAGTCGTTGTCGTGCAGGTCCTGTGGTGCGGCCTGGAACGGGTTGAAGAATGCGCCGGGCACCGGGGCGAAGATGGCCTCCCAGCACAACAGGCCGAACAGGCTGTTGAACAGCGTGTTCTCCACGTAATGCGCCTGCCCCCCCTCTTGCATCAGGTGCTGACGCACGGCTTCTTCAACGCCCAGCGCAGCATGCCCGCGGGGCAGCTCGAGCTCGATCAGTTCCAGCGGCGTGGTGCGCTGGCGCCGCTGGGGCGGGCCGCCGAGTTTGCGCGCCAGCCGTGGCAGCATGCGCTGCAGCGCCTGCTCCTCCAGCGCGTTGGCCGGTGCCGCAGCCAGTTGCAATGCCAGTGCATGGGCCTGGTGCCACTGTTCGCTGCGCTCCAGCACCCTCACCTGGCGAATGCGCGCCTGGGGATGGTTGCACTGCGCATACACGGCCGTGGCCAGGTCCCATTCACCCAGGCGCTCGCATTGTTGGCCCACGGCGAATTGCAGCCGCGCATGGCGCCGGGCCAGCCAGGGGTTGTCGCTGTGCAGGCCCTGCAGGGTGGCAAGGATCGGCACCGGGTCGCCGCCCTGCTCCAGGCGCTCGGCGCACTGGTGCAGCGCCATCGCCAAGTCGACATCGGCACGTTGCTGCAGGGCGCGAGAATCAGAGCTGAACGGTACCTGCTCGTAACGCAGCAAGCCCAGGTCGGCGAGGACGAAGTCTGACCAGTCCTGGTACAGGTTGCCGAAGAACAGCAGGCGCATGCGGTCGCACAGAGGTTGCAGGCACCACTGCAGAATGCGCACCTCGCTGTCGGGAAACCATTCGCCCAGTGACCGCGCCGCCAGCGCCAGGGGTTGCAACTGTGCCAACAGCTCATGCTTGGCTGCGCGCGGGCGGCTCAGTTGTCGGGCGAAGCAACGGGCCAGCTCTTCTTTGCGCAGCAACACGAACAGCTGTTCAAGCTCCAGTTGCTCGGGCTCCCTTACCCAGCCAAGGGCCAGCAACGGCTGCAGCGCCAGCGCGGTATCGCCGATTTCGGCGTAGTCGAGCCGATCGCTGCGAAACAACTCGCCTTTGCGCATGACCATACGCACCATCAAGGCCTGGGATGGCGCTTGCAACTGACTGAAGGCACGGATGAAGGCCAGTTCCTGGTCATCGAGCAGGTCCTGGTAGCGCTGTTCGACCCACGACACTACCTGGCGGAAGTTATGCAGGTAGTAGAACGGGTCGTCGACGGAATGGGCAATCACGGGATGGCATCAGGTAGCAAAAACAGACACTGGTTATACATACAGAAAAGCGTAGCTGACAAGAGCCGTGGGTCAGCCCGTTGACTCGTTCTCTTGACTTGTCGGCCCCTTCGCAGCACATGCCGGTGCCTGCAAGCGCCTTGATCTCAACTTGAGAAGCGGGTGCTTCGCCCGCAGCGCACCTCAAGCGCCTGCGCCAGTCGCCTTACCGCCAGTTGCAGCTCATCCGGGTCCCCCCGCAGCCAGATCAATGCGAGGTGTTGAGGGTAATGCCCCGGCAGACCGAACTGCTCGCCCGGTAGTGCATGCAATGCAGAACCTGCCAACGCTGCGACAATATCGTCCCACGCCAGCGGCTGGCGGAAGCTCACCCACAGCATTTGCCCACCTTGCGGCCTCTCGAAGACCACGCGCTGGCCGAATTGCGACTGCAGCACATGCGCCAGATATTGCGTACGCCTTTGCAAGTCTGTGCGCTGCTGTACCAGGTGCGTTTCGATTTCCCCCTTGCCGAGCATATGAGCAAGCGCCTGCAAGCGAAGCGGCGCAAGCCGAAACGCTCGCTCGGCGAATGCCTTGGCCAACACGGTGTCACGGCTCAGTAAATAGGCATACGGCGCCTCTGCCCCCACCGCGGCCTCGAACGTGCCCATCACCAACAGCCAGCGCGGGTCGATCCAGTCACGCAGGCGTGTGCTCGGCGGCCCGTCGTAACAGAGCTCGCTGTCCAGGTCGTTTTCCAGCAGCCATACCGGGTGTTGGCCGAGCAACAACCCAAGCTGCTGCTGATAATACGGTGAAACCAGCCGCCCTTGTGGCATGCCCAGGCAAGACGGCATGACCAACAGGCTTACCGGCTCGCTCCCAAGCAGTTGGGCCAAAGCGTGCAGTTCGGGGTTGCCACGGGCATCCCGTGGTACCTCCAGCACGCGCATGCCGACACGCGCCAAGGCGCGCAACACTTGCCAGCAACAGGGCGAATGCACCAACGCAGTACCACCTTGCATGGCCAGTGCCCTGAGCAGTGTCTCCAGTAACGCCAGCACATCGGGGGCCAACTGGACGTCATCGGCCTGCCAGTACTGGTTGGAGCAGCGGGTGTATCGCTCAGCGACAGCGCTACGCAAACGGGCGCTGCCAACCGCTTCCCACGAGGCGACGCTGCGATCACGCCGACGCGCCAAACGCCGTTCGTGACCAAGCAGAATGCGCTCCAACAGTGGCTGCGTCGGCAAGGGAGGCTGCCGCGCCACCTCTACAGCCTGATCTTTGCCAGCGTTTTGTACGTAATAGCCCGACCTCGGCAGGCAATGTACGCGGCCCTCCTCTTCCAGCAGGCTGTAGGCACTCTGCACCGTGGCCAACGACACCCGCAGCCGCCGGGACAGTTCACGCAATGACGGCAACCGGCATGTGTCAACGCCGGCAGCCTGGTCGATCAACGCTTCCAGGTAGCGATACACCTTGCGATACGCGAACTCGCCAGGGGCCGCTCGCCCCATCAAGGCAGCCCCGCAGCACCACGCCGCCGCCCCAACGCCTGTTTCGGCAGCAGCCTCAGGTGTACATCGCGGCGGGCCAGGTTGTTAAGCAGGCGCCATCCCGTCAGCGGTAACTGGCCATCATAAATCTGCCGCAGTTGCCCCAACGGCAGGCCACTGGTGTTCACCAGCCAGGCTTTGACTGCATCAGGGCAGGGTTTGCCTTGCAAGGCCCTGTGCAGGTACGGCAACGCCACTACCATGTCGGCATGCCGGCACTGCAAGAACCGCTCGAGGTTTTTCCCCTGCCTGGCAAACGGGCTGAACAGCAGGCACATCATTTGGGCCTGATTGATGCCGTAGGCTTTGCCAAATAGCAACGGGGTGGCGTCACGATGCTTGCTGCCACCCGCCTGCCCTGCCAGCTTCAGCGCTGGGCGACCGGCCTGCGGCTCCAGGCTGCGGGCACGCAGTTCATGCAACTGTGCCGTGGCTAGCGAGTCGACGAACTCAGACAGCGGCAAAGCATCCGCAGCAGCCTCGAAGTGACAACCCAGCATCGCGTCAAGCTGCTGCTCTTCAAGCAAGTGCGGTAGCAGGTCATCAATAGCAATCAGCCGCACCGTCGCACGCTCCGGTACGGCGCCCGGTATCAGCCCGTGCTGGCCACCCGGTGCGCCCCCAACAGCGCCGTGCAATCGGCTCAGACCTTGGGTCAGTGCCGCCAGGCACTGGTGCACTGCATGCGGGCCACGCTCGCCGGCCAGGCGCAGGCTACGCCGGGCCCACGCCAGGTATCGGCGCCGCTGGAACCCGGACACGGCAGTGACCAATGCATCGGGAGGCACCGCCGACTGCAGCGCATGATCCACAGCCCCCGCCAGCTCCAGGTGTAAGCGGCAACCCAGCAGGGCTTCAGGCCTGGCATCGATCATGTGGCCGAACATCAACAACGCATCCCTGGCAAGCAGCCAGCGCTCAGGCACTACCGAAAGCCGACAACTGAACGGCACCACTGCGCGCCCCTCGATCATCTGCAATTGCACCCGCGGGTCATCCTGCATGAACAGGGCGCTAAAACTGCGCTCGTGAGCTTCCAGCGTGGCGCTGTCGGCAACCGGCAGGCTGACCACCAATACCCGCAACTGGAAGGTTACCGGCGAACGCAGGGCAATACTCAGTTGCGCGGCACGCAACATGGCCAGCAGCCGGCTGCTATGGCGGTCGCTACCTTGCAATAGCTGCAAGCTGAAAGTACCGATGTACTCGGGCCCACCTGCAGCAACCAACAGGCGTTGTATCAACAACTGCAAGGAAGCGCGCTGCGCCTGAGACATGTGGTTCAACAAGCGCTCGAGTACTTGCTGGTAGATATAATGCATCGCCTGGTCGTGAATAGCAGTCACGCAATCACCTCATCAACTTCATGCAGCCAGCGCATGCCGTACCAACCATTTCAACTTGAACATGCGCCAAACTTACCCAGAAGAAATTTCCTACAACCAAATGAAAGTAATGACGGAACCCTTCACTGTCGCCAAGCCATCGAGAAAAAACCACCACTGCGATGCCCTGTCGCTGTCACATGCTGCTCTATACCAGGCATAGCCATGCTCATCCCACGTTCCTTGCACAAACTATCATTGGGCCATTATCGAGAGGGAGGCAGCGCGAATTGAAGACACAGTTCACGGTAAAAAAACCATTCAGCGACCGCGTCAGTTCACAGTGGCTCGCAAGGGAAAAGCGTTCAAGGCTGAATATTTGGCGGGATATTTCTGAAACCCCAAAGACCACTGACTTATATGTAGTCCGCGTCGCAACTTATTGTAGGAACAGTCCTACTTAAAAAGTTGGATCACTTTACCCCGCGCACAAAAAACCCGGGGCCTGCCCGGGTTTTCTGGTCATTTCAGTAACCGTCAGTGTTGCGCCATGTCCAGCACCACCCGCCCGCCGCACGGGCATTGGTCCATGTAACGATGCGCCTCGACCACCTGCTCGAACGGGTACACCTTGATGATCTGCGGCGTCAGCAGTTGGTCGGCGGTGAACTGGTTGATATCGCGCAAGGCACGCTGCAGTGCCACCTGGTCCTGGCTGATGCCAAGCTCTGGCTTGCCGGTGAAATTACCGATGCAGTGCACATAGAACTGAATGTTTTTCTGGAATGCCGCGCAGGCCGGGAACGGTGTCTGGTTGCCGCCTTGCAGGCCGTACAACACCAGGCTGCCACGCGGCGCCAACACATCGCCCAACAGCGACATCTGCGGGCCACCCATGCCATCGAGCACCATGTCCACGCCGCGGCCATCGGTGTACTTGCCAATCTGCAACAGCAGGTCTTGCTCTTCAGTGACAATCACTTTGTCTGCGCCCAGACCCAGCAGGTACTCTCGCTGCGCCGCATCCTTGGTGGCGGCGAACACTTTCAGCCCCAGGGCCCTGCCCAGCTGCACGAAGGCAGGCCCGGCGCAATGGCTGGCATCGGTGACCAATGCTGTCTGCCCGGCCTTGGCCCGTGCCAGGTCGACGTAGGCGAAATAGGCAATCAGCAGCGGGGTGTAGTGCACGCTGGCCTCGATCGGGGTGAGCACATTCGGGTAGCGAGTAATGGCCGTACGCGGCAATACGATGACATCGCCGTAAACCGGGTGGTCGTTGGCACTGGTGGCCGGGAAGCTGGCAACCCGGTCACCGACGGCAATGTCATCGACCCCTTCACCGACCGCCGTCACCACCCCGGCCATTTCATGACCGATCCCTGCTGGCAGACGTGCCTGGGACGGTGCCAGATTCTGGCGCCAAAGCACGTCATACCAGCTGACGCCAACCGCTTCGACACGGATCTGCACCTCGTCGGCAGCGGGTGACGGTTCGGCCTGGTCTTCGCAACGGAGCACATCAGCAGCGCCGAACTTGTGGAAACGGATCATGCGGGACATCGCATACCTCGCCTTTGTGAACCTCTAATTACCACTGACTCTATCCGGGCTTTGCCCGTTAGACCATCAGTGGCCATTAATAGTCGACATGCTTGTCATCGATTGGGCACCTGACTTTCCCTGCGATTGGTCCCCCTAAACCCGTGCAGGGTAACAGCCTTTGGCCTTAAGATTCACCTCTGCCCCACATTAGGCGAAGCGCACCGATGAATCGAAACGACCTGCGTCGTGTAGACCTCAACCTGCTGATTGTGTTCGAAACGCTGATGCACGAGCGCAGCGTGACCCGCGCCGCAGAAAAACTGTTTCTCGGCCAACCGGCCATCAGCGCGGCGCTGTCGCGCCTGCGCAACCTGTTCGATGACCCGCTGTTCGTGCGCACAGGGCGCAGCATGGAGCCGTCGGCACGAGCCCACGAGATCTTTGCCCTGCTGTCACCGGCGCTGGATTCGATCTCCACTGCAGTCAGCCGCGCTGCCGAATTCGACCCGGCCACCAGCAATGCGGTGTTCCGCATCGGCCTGTCGGACGACGCCGAGTTCGCCTTGCTGCCGCAACTGCTCAAGCGCATACGTGCCGAAGCGCCCGGTATCGTGCTGGTGGTGCGACGGGTCAACTACTTGCTGATGCCAACCCTGCTGGCCTCGGGCGAGATTTCGGTGGGTGTCAGCTACACCAGCGAACTGCCGGCCAACGCCAAGCGCAAGGTGCTGCGCCGCAGCATGCCGAAACTGCTGCGCGCCGACAGCGTACCCGGCAGCATCACCCTGGATGACTTCTGCGCCCGGCCCCATGCGTTGGTGTCGTTTGCCGGGGACTTGTCCGGTTTCATCGACGAAGCCCTCGAGGAAATCGGCCGCAAGCGCCACGTGGTGCTGGCGGTACCGCAGTTCAACGGGCTGGGGAGCTTGCTGGCAGGCACCGATATCGTGGCTACGGTACCGGACTACACGGCGGATGCACTGACAGCCGCCGGCGGCTTGCGGGCCGAGGATCTGCCGATACCCGTGCGCAGTTTCGAACTGCACATGGCCTGGCGCGGGGCACAGGACAATGACCCGGCGGAGCGGTGGTTGCGGTCGCGGATACAGATGTTCTTTGGGGACCCTGACAGTCTTTAGAGGATCGTGTCCCGAGAGGTGGTGTAACTCATCCTGCGGCGCTACTGAGCGTCCTCCCCGCCTTTGCTTGATCAGCAGAAAACCAAGATTGACCATGTAAGGGTTATTCCTTACCACTCAATCAATACGTCCGGGAGAACGCTCATGCCTGCCTCCACGAAATCGCCACGTTGACCTCGAAGGGGCAGGTCACAGTGCCCAAGTCCGTTCGCCAGCTTTTAGGCCTCGACACGGGTGGCAAGATCGCATTCGACGTACACGCCGGGGAAGTCGTGGTCAGCCGCGTAGAAGCCATCCATGAGGCCCCTGCCATCGGTGCGTTCCTGGGTTTGCTGGAGGCTGACATCCGAAGCGGGCGCAACCTCACCACCCTGCCGGAAAACCTGGCGCAAACCATGCTCGCCAATGCGGGCCACGCTGTAAATCGGACGAAGATATCGACGGTGAGGTCGCAATCTGATGCTGCGACATGGCTGGACACTGTTGTTCCATGAAGGTGTGACTTAACAGCGACTGGGTGACGGATTGCACGTTAGACACCGCCCCCCTCGGTGCTTCCACTGTAATCCACTCGTAGCTGCCGGAAAAACGCACATTGCGTTTCTGCGCCCCCTCATTCAACGGTTTGCCGGGCGACACCCGAGCGCTGCTGGACTGTTTGTCTCTACCGCTAACCGGCAAGGCTTGACTCTACCGTAAGGGGCAGACTTTACCCTTGGCACTTCATTACCTGGAGTTTGTCATGAAGCGCAAACGCATGCTCGTAATCCTCGGCCACCCTTCGAACAACAGCTTTTGCGGCGCTGTGTCCGAACGTTATGTCGAGGCCGCCACGCAAGCAGGCCATGAGGTGCGCCTGCTGCGCCTGGGCACCCTGGATTTCGATCCGGTCTTGCACGATGGCTATAACCAGATCCAGTTGCTTGAGCCCGATTTGATCGACGCACAGAACGACATTACCTGGGCCGAACACCTGACATTGGTGTACCCGATCTGGTGGGGCGGCATTCCGGCGTTGCTCAAGGGGTTCTTCGACCGCGTGTTTCTGCCCGGTTTTGCCTTCAAGTACCGCAAGGGCTCGCCCTTCCCGGATAAGCTGCTCAAGGGCCGCACGGCTCACCTTTTGGTGACCATGGACACGCCACCGTGGTACTACCGGTGGGTGTATCGCATGCCGGGCCTGCACCAAATGCGCAAGACCACCCTGGAGTTCTGCGGCATAAAAACCCTGAAAACCCTGACCTTCGGTCCGATATTGGGCTCCAAGCCGCAACAGCGCGAAGCCTGGCTCAAACAAGTCCAGGCAGTCGCCAGCCGCTGATCGGCCCCGGTCGGGCCGTGCCCCTGCGCTGCCCGGCCGAGCCTCCCTGCTGTGACACCTTGTCCAGGCTTCCCACACCCTGATGCTCGTGCAAAGATGTCGCGCGCCTGTACGAGCACGCGACATCTTTTCGCTTCTGATGCGTCAAAAAAGGGATTTTCATGTACATCGGCAAAGCGGCCCAGCTGTCGGGCACCACCGTCAAAAGCATTCGACATTACGAAGAAATCGGCCTGCTGCCCCCCCCGCAGCGCGAAGGCAAGTACCGCATCTACAGCCAGCAAAGCGTAGAACTGCTGACCTTCATCAAATGCGCTCAGCAACTCGGTTTCAAGCTAAAGGAAATGCAGGCCATTCTGCAGGATCATCGCGGCCAGGCGCTGCCCTGGGATCTGGCCATGCAGGCCATCGATAGCAAAAAGCAGGAATTGATGGGGCAGATCCAGACATTGCAGCAAGTGCATGACGGCTTGGTTGAGTTTGAGCTGAGCCTCAAAGATGCTCAGATGCGATGCCAGTTCGAACACCTGGAAAAAGCCCGCTGAATCCGCTCCGCTGCCCCTGAACGGCCATGGCGCACGGTGCCGTTTTCAGCACGCAGGCGCCCCGGCGATTTAGCCTGGCACAGCCCCACCCCCGGCTGCTCACCCTCTTGCACTGCTGGCTGCGGCACAATCGCGGCAAAGAACCACGGCGAAATCAGCGTGACCTGCAAAATGCTAATGAAGCCGCTGGATGACAGCGCCAGTATCACCAATACACCCAGGTCAATGACGGTTTTGTAGGCGCAGAACAGTAGCGCGACAAAGCCCATCGAGAAGATCACGACGTTGACCGCCGTCGAGCGCCCGACGCCCTGCATGGCCGCCAGGATAACCTCGTCGATCTCGATGCCCTTCTGCACCAGCATCCTGATCCGTGACAGCAGGTGAACGGCGTAATCCACGACGCCCACCACCAGGAACGTCACCAGTGTGGTACCGATGTTCAAATCGATATCCAACAGGTACATACTGCCGTACACCGTCATCGACGTGGTCAGCAACGTCAGCATGCCGAGGATGGGCAGACACGGCGTATTCCGGCAAGTCGCCGGCTATCAGCCCGCACTTGATCGCAGTCTGCGTGAACAGGCGGTCGTCCAGCGCGACGTTGTACTGCAACTGGTTGAAGCGCAGCCGAGAGCGAGTACCGGCGATGAAGTCCTCGGTTTCGCTGTGGGTAGTGCTGTCGATCTGGTCGAGGTCGCCATAGGAGTAGTCGCTACCCATGAACGCCCCGCGTTTGTCGGTGGTGGAAATCCTTCGGGTCTGTCGGCTGACCGGCAAATACATCCATTGGCTGTCTTCGAGGCCCAGGACCTCGCGCGGGTTTTCGATGTGAAAGGCGACGTCACGCACATCACTCGGCGCGGAGAAATACAGGGTGAATGTGTCGCTGTCCGGGTAATCCTTTTGCAGGTAGCTGAACTCGCGGATGCGGCTGTTTCCTTGGGATCCTGACAGTCTTTAGGCGTCGTCGGGCGGGCTGTTCATCTGACACTCTCTTTTAGCCAGCCGTACATGCGCTTGATGCAGCCGCACTGTAGAGCCCAGGCGCTGTACGAAAAGCCTTGATACTTGTTCATGCTGCGTTGAAAACAGCCTCGGAATGCTCATGTACTCCAGTACAGTCGGGCGCGACCCCGGCCGTTCCTCGGCTGTTTTCGCCTTGCCTGACCTGCGTCTCAAGACTTTTCGTACAGAGCCTAGAACTCCACCTTGCCCCGCCCCCTCTTGATAGTGCTGCGTCTGGCTTTTCCTTCGAGCCGGCGGGTCTTCGAGCCGAGGGTCGGCTTGGTGGGGCGGCGCTTCTTCTCGGTCTTGCCGGCAGCGATGATCAACTCGGCAAGACGCGTCAGTGCGTCAGCGCGGTTCTGCTCCTGGGTGCGGTACTGCTGGGCCTTGATGATCAACACGCCGTCACCGGTGATGCGACTGTCACGCAGCCCTAACAGCCGCTCCTTGTAAAACTCGGGCAGCGACGATGCCGGGATGTCGAAGCGCAGGTGCACCGCGCTGGACACCTTGTTGACATTCTGCCCACCCGCGCCTTGCGCGCGAATGTATGTCAGTTCGATGTCGGCATCCGGCAGATGCACGTTATTGGTGATGGTCAGCATGACATGGCCCGTGTAATTGCCCCCATTATTACAGCCTGCGCCGCTGTCCCATAGCACCACGCACAATTCCTTGAATCAGCGCCGAAATCTACCATTGCTGAACTCATGGACTTGTCTGGCTGCCATCCTTGGTACGTATCGAGGCATACTTGAAATGCTGCCCTCCAACGCGCTGAACTTTCAGACAGCAATACTGGAAAATGCGCGCAAGGACCAATACCCTGCCAAGGATACAACCTAGACGAGTTGAACATGTCAGGGACTACACCGTTTCAAACCCCGCGTTGGATGCGTGACCTCGTCCGCTTCCTGCCACTGAAAAGCCAATTCGTCCTGTCGGGCAACATCCGCGACCTCCAGGCTTGTGAGGTCGTTCCTGGCACGGTCACGGCCCAGAGCTTCAACCAGACCCTGTGCAATGCCCTGCTCGACACCGGCTATGGCCATGTGCTGGCTTGGGACCCGGTGGCTGGTTTTCGTGTGCTTGGCAAGCCCGGCAACGACCCGGCACCGGGCCAAGCCCTGCTCCAGGAACTCGGCCTGACCCCGGTGAACGGCGCCGCGCCTGCGGGTATCGACCTGCTGGCCGCCACCATGCAGCGGCTGCTGGCACGCACCGATACGCCTGTCGCCCTGATCATCGACTTCGCCTCGCGCCTGGCGGTACGTAGCGATTCCTTGAGCGCGGCCGAGCATCAGCTGTTCACTCAGGCCTTGGTGCATGCCCACCAGGCGCGCAGCCGGCCCCAGCCACAAACGCGCAAGCCTTTCTTCAATACGCTGCTGTGGCTGGTGGAGAAAGAAGGCGACCTGCCGGACTGGCTGCTGGTCGACAACCCCCGGATTCGCCACATTCCCGTTTCCAAACCTGACCAACTGGCCCGCCGCGCCCTGGCCCCGGCGCTGCTCAAGGGGCTCGCCGGTAGCCAAGAGGCGAGTCTGGAAGCGCTCGCCCAGGCCGCGGACGCCTTCGTGCAGAACACCGAAGGCCTGCTGCTGCTCGACCTCAGCGCCATCGCGCAACTCGCACGGGTCGAAGGTGTGGGCATGGTGCAGATCGCTGATGCCGTGCGCCGGTATAAAGTGGGTGTCACCGAAGACCCCTGGCTGCGCATCGATCGCCAGCGCATTCGCCAGGGCGAAGAACTGGTGCACCAACGGGTAAAAGGCCAGGACCACGCCGTGACCCACATGCTCGACATCGTCAAGCGGGCAATGACCGGCGTCGGCGCCAGCCGCAAGGGCAATCGCCCGCGTGGCGTAGCCTTCCTGGCTGGGCCGACCGGGGTGGGCAAGACCGAGCTGGCCAAAACCATGACCAGCCTGCTGTTCGGCGACGAAAGCGCGTATATCCGTTTCGACATGTCGGAATTCAGTGCAGAACATGCCGACCAGCGCCTGATCGGCGCACCACCCGGCTATGTCGGTTACGACGTCGGTGGCGAACTGACCAATGCGATTCGCGAGAAACCCTTCAGTGTGGTGCTGTTCGACGAGATCGAAAAAGCCCACCCGCGCATCCTCGACAAGTTCCTGCAAATTCTTGACGACGGCGTACTGACCTCCGGTCGCGGTGACCGGGTGTACTTTTCCGAGGCGCTGATCGTGTTCACCTCCAACCTGGGCATCTACCGCCTGGGCGAGAATGGCGAGCGCATTGCCAACGTGCTGCCGGGCGAGCCTTACGAGCAGGTTCGGGAGAAAGTCCACTGCGAGATCGACCGGCATTTCAAGCAGGTGCTCAATCGTCCGGAGATCCTCAACCGTATCGGCGAGAACGTCATCGTGTTCGACTTCATTCGTGAGGATGTCGGTCAGCAGATCTTCGAACAAATGGTCGATGGCACCTTCAAGGACCTGCAGCAGCAGAAACTGCACGTGGCCATCGCCCCTGAGGCGCGCCAGGCATTGCACGCTTTGTGTCTGCGCGACCTGTCCAACGGCGGCCGTGGCATCCGCAACCAGCTCGAGGCGCATCTGCTCAACCCGCTGGCGCGGGCCCTGTTCGACCAGGACGCTCAACCTGGCGAGCATTTCACCATCAGCCGTCTGGGTGTCGGCGAATTGACCCTGGAACGCCGTTGACCATGGAACTGAGCCTGTCCCGCGTGCACTTCCCGGTCACCACCCTCGGCCCTGGTCGTCGCCTGGGCATCTGGTTTCAGGGCTGCAGCATCCGCTGCGCAGGGTGTATTTCCGTCGACACCTGGGGGCCAGGCAAGCGCCGTGCGGGCATCGCACAGTTGCTGAAGCAACTGATGCCCTGGCTGGCCGAGGCTGAGGGCATCACCGTCTCCGGCGGCGAACCCTTCGACCAGTTCCCTGCCCTGCTCGCCATGCTCCAAGGTCTTCGCCAGTCGAGCCCACTGGACATTCTGGTGTACAGCGGCTACTCGCTGGAGCAACTGCAACCCCAACTGCAACAAGCCGAAGGCCTGATCGATGCGTTGATCAGCGACCCCTTCGACAAACGCAGCGAACAATCCCTGGCCTTGCGTGGCAGCGACAATCAGCGCCTGAACCTGCTGACCCCGCTCGGCCATGAACGCCTTGCCAGCTACCAGCGTCCCCTGCAACCCGCTGACCAGGCCCTTGACCTGATGTTCGACGAGAACGGTAGCGTGTGGATGGCAGGGATCCCTCGGCGTGATGACGTACTGCGTCTGCGCGACCTTTTGAACGCGCAAGGCCACCAGGTTAGCACCAGCGTGCACCGCCACTGACCGGAATTCGCCCAATGATTCGCTATTGCCCAAACTGCAACACCGCACGCCCGGTACAGGAAATGTTCTGCGAGGGCACCGTCGACCAGCACCCCTGCAACTGGGACCTGGCCGGGGAGCCGATCCACGCTGACGGCTGGCGCCCGCAGATCATCCATACCGTGGACAATCTCCCGCCGACGGACACATCTCCAGCGCCCGGCCTCGTCTGTGAAAACGGCCATGCCATGGACCCTGGCGACCTGATGTGCCTGCAGTGCGATGCTTCGCCGGCCCAGTCAGCAGCGGCCAACGGTGTGCCGGCTGCCCCGGTCGACGATGCGCCCGCAGCCAGCGAAACCTTGATCGACGGCTGGTCGCTGATCCGCCAGATCAGCAATACCGACGGCGTCCGCGAGCGTTACCTTGCAGTGCACCAGGAAACCGCTCGCCAGGCGGTGCTCACCCTTTATCGACCAGGTGCGGAGCCGGACCCAGCGGTCTATGACGTGATCCGCCGCCTGCCCCGCGAGCATGTGCCCGAAATCATCGCCACCGGCCGCTGGGATGGCCGTGCATTCGAAGTGGTCGAGGAACTGACCGGCGGCAGCCTGGCCGACCTCGGCGGCGTGATCCGTGAAGCCCACAGCGTGCGCCATATGCTGCGGGAGCTGGGCCAGGCACTGCACGCCTTCAACGAGGCCGGCTTGCGCCACCGTGACCTGCGCCCGAGCAGCCTGCTGGTACGTGCCCACGAGCCACTGGACCTGGTGATCAGCGGCTTTGGTTCGGCGCGCCTGTCGGAGTTCGACCTGGACATCGTCTCGCCCCTGGAAACCAGCCGCTACATGGCCCCTGAAGCCATCGCCGGCGGTGTGGCGGCCGCCTCGGACTGGTGGAGCCTCGGCATGATCCTGCTCGAGCAACTGACCGCAGGGGCCTGCTTCGAGGGCATCCATGCCAATGCCTTCCTCATCCATGTACTGGCCAATGGTGTCCCGATTCCCGACGACCTCGACCCACAGCTGAACCTGCTGTTGCGCGGCCTGCTGGCACGCGACCGGCACCAGCGCTGGCAATGGCCCGAGGTCGAGGCCTGGCTTGACGGGCGCCCGGTGCAGGCGCCGGCTTCACCCTTCACCGAGCGCGAC
The DNA here is from genome assembly GCF_043106315.1 of Pseudomonas sp. FYR_5. NCBI lineage: Bacteria > Pseudomonadati > Pseudomonadota > Gammaproteobacteria > Pseudomonadales > Pseudomonadaceae > Pseudomonas > Pseudomonas sp. FYR_5. The sequence continues at coordinate 51,429 of NZ_JBICMK010000057.1, forward strand.
GACGGCGAAGGTGCTGCCTTGCAACTGGGCGATACGCGCTACCACAAGCCGGCGGTCTTCGCCCTCGCCGCCGCGCACGCCGAGCACTGGCAGCAGGCGCTCGACCATCTGTTGCGCGGCGTCATCGTCACCTGGGCCGAGCAGCTCGGCCTTTCCCCTTCATTGCTCGCCGGCCTGCGCCAAGTGGTGCAGCATGACGGGCTGGAGGACGATTTCCGTTTGATGCTCGCGCTGAAACTGCTCAACCCGGAAATCCCGCTGATCCACCGCGGTGAGATCGTCACCCCGGGCTGGTTGCTGGAGCATCCGCTGGAAGGCTACCGACTGATCAGTGGCTCGGTGCCCGACCTGCTGGAGCAACTGCAGACCGACAACTGGCTTTCTCGCCTCAAACTGCGCGCCGAGCAGGTGCGTCAGCGTGCCCTGCATCAGCAGATCGAACTGGTCGAAGAGACGTTGAGGGTATACCTGCTGTCAACCTCGCGGGCAAAGCTGGCCAGCGAATGGCAGGCACGCCAACGCCTACTGCCGGATACCGCGCACCCCGGCCTGCTGGCGTTGGCGGAACGACGGATCATCGCCGAGGAAGACCTGATCGTGTTGCTCAGCGCTTCGATCGGCCAATTCCGCTCGGTGGACGCGATCATCCAGGAAGCGGCTGAGCTGGCGAACAGTGTCGAAGTCGGCTGGTTCGACAGCGACGCTGCCACAGCGCTGTTACAGTACCCGCGCCAGGATCTTTACCACAGCGTCGATGAGCGCATACGCGGGTTCGCCCGCTGCGGCGTTGCCGAAGTGGATGCATGGGCCGAGCAGTTCCGCCTGGAACGGCGCATGCCGCTGCCCCAAGCCTTGGTGCTGCTGGCCATTCCGGCAAGCCAGTGGCTTGAACCTCAAAAGCAGCAGTATGTGTCGCAGATCCTCGAGTTCTTCGAGAAGAAGGTGGTAACCGCAGTGATGCGCGGCCCGCTGGTGCGCATGAGTATCGGCAAGACAACCGCCCGGGTCGATCTCAACGAACTGCACAGCGAGCGCCACCCAGCTGCCGCCCTGCTCGACCACCTGCTGCTGCGCAACGAACGGCCCGTGAACCTGGACCCTGAATGCTTCCAGGCCACGCCGCAGATTGCCTCGCGCCTGCACGCGCTGCACCGGCAGAGCGCACTGTACAAACGCGACACCGGCATCGATGGGCTGTATCTGGGCTTCCCTTTCCTGCTCAGTCGCGATCCGCGCGGCACCACGCGCACACGCATCATTCCGCTGTTGTTGTGGCCGGTGAAGCTGCTGCTGGAAGTGGGCAACCGCGGCCTTGCGGCCCTGGCCTTCGACAGCGAACGCGAAGAAGTGCGCCTGAACCCGGCGCTGGAAAGCGTACTCGGGGCCGAGGCCTGCAAGCGCTGGCGCAAGACGGCCGATGAGTTGCTTGGCCGCTCCTCGATCCGCGCCAGCGATGTGATGGATGCGTTCGGCATGCTTGCCACTGCGCGCTCGCGCAGCATCGTCGGGCTGCCGGCCAGCAGCGTGGAGGTCGTGCCTTACCAGGACGAACTGGCATGTGCCGGCGTGTTGTTTCACGTCACCTTCATGGGCCAGGCCATCGGCGAGGACCTGCGCCAGCTGAAGTCGCTCTCGCCTGCCGGCAGCGGGCTCGAGACCGCACTGCGGCTCAGGACCGGCGAGGAAGACGAGGCCGTGGCCCCGCCGGCGGAACTGCACCGCTATTTCACCGTCGCCAGCGACCCCTCCCAGGAGGCGGCCGTGCTGCAAGCGCGCCAAGGCCCGGGTTTGCTGGTGGAGGGGCCACCGGGCACAGGCAAGAGCCAGACCATCGTCAACATGGTCGCCGATGCCATCGGCCGCCAACGCAGCCTGCTTATCGTCTGCCAGAAGCACGCGGCGCTGGAGGTGGTGTACAAGCGCCTGGTAGCCGAAGGGCTGGGGCAGCGTATCGTCATGCTCAACGACGTCAATCGCGACCGCGAACCGATCATCCGCAGTATTCGCGAACAGCTGGAAACCCTGTTCATCGGTGGCGATGAAGGCCAGGGCCTGCTCCGCCAACGCGAACAAATGGCGGCGCGCATCGAGACACTCGAAGGCGAGCTGGACCGCTTCCACCAGAGCCTGCACCGCCCGGACCCGGCAACCGGTTTGAGCTACCGGCGCCTGCTGGGCGAACTGATCGAGCTCGAAGACGGGCCGCCACCGCTCGAATTCCCGGCGTTGCGCCAGCGCCTGGCCGTGCTTGACGTTGCCAGCCTGACACGCCTGGAAGAAAACTGTGCGCCGCTGATACGCCTGTGGCTGCCTGCCCGCTACGAAGGTAGCCCTCTGGTGCAGTTGCAGCCGTTCGCCACTGACCGCTCCACTCTGCAGGCCTTTACCGACAGCCTGCTGGCCTTCAGCCAGGCTGAGCTACAGCGCCAGACGACCCTGCAAGCACACCCGGCCAGCTTCGAGATCGACGACCCTGCGCCGTACCGGGCATGGATGGCCGCCCATGTGGCGACCTTGCTCGGGCTGAGCCAGGAGCAGCGACTGCGCCTGGCCCGCTGGCTCCCCCTGTTCCGCAGCAAGGACGGCGAGCAGCTGCCGCGTGGCGAAGCGATGCTGAATGAGCTGCGGCAACTGCAGCAGCAGCTCGACCAACTGCCCGAAGGCGATTACCTGACAGCACTGTCGCCTGCCTTGAGCCTGGTAGACAGCAAGTCGCTGCGCGGCCTGGAAAGCGATTGCACCAAGGTCATGGCCGCTCGCTCCTGGCTGACGCGCATGAACCCGATGCACCTGCTCAGACGCAAGCGTCTGCACGATTTCCTCGAAGCTCAAGGTAATGAGCGTGTGGATGAAGCCCTGCCAGGGCTGCGCGCGGCCATCGACCTGGAACAGCAATGGCGCCCTCTGCGCGCCGAACTGGCTGCACTTCACCAGGCCTTGGCCCTGGACGGCGTTGCTCCGCAGGCAGGCCTGGAGCTGGCTGCCTTGGTAAAGGCTGATATCCATCAGCTCGTCGAGGTCCAGGCTTTGGCGCAGGCACTGGCACAGTCGCCCCGCGCACACCAGGCAGACGATGCCGTGCTTACCGGCGACAAACAACACCTGGAGGCCTTGCTCGGAGAGCTGGATGCCTCGCTGCTGCGCCAAGGCGTGCGCCAGTCCAGCCTTGACCAGCTCAAGCGGCTCGAAGACTGGCTTGGCAACGAACTGGCTCAACAGTTGCGGTATGCCGTGGAACACAACCTGAGCAACGAACTGGCGCTCAGCCACCTGCACGACGCCTTGCCCCATCTGGCGGCCTACCAGGGCTTCCGCGCCCGCGCCGGGCAGCTCGCCGAGGCTGACCTGGAGCTGCTCGCCCTGCTGCGCCAGCGCCAGGCGCAACTCGACCTGCTGCCCTCAGAGCAGCTCGACGCCGCCGTGCGCCGCCTGCTCAACCGCGAAGCGCGGCTGGGCTGGAAACACCGCATCGAACAGGCCAACCCGGAGCTGCTGTTCAGCCAGGAGGAGGCCCAGGCCAAGGTTGCCAGCCTGGCTCAAGCCGATACACGGATGCGTGAGCTCAATCGCCAACTGCTGGCCACCGGTATCGACCCCACGCGCCTGGGTAGCCGCAAGCAGTGGGAGGATGTGACCCGGCTGACCGGCAAGCGCTCGCGCCGGCTGCGTGAATTCCTCGAACTGGGTGCTCCGCTGGGGCTGATGACATTGCGCCCGGTATGGCTGATGAACCCGGACGTGGCCAGTCGGGTGCTGCCATTGAAGAACGGTTTGTTCGACACGGTAATCTACGACGAGGCATCACAGATGCCAGTGGAGTTTGCCCTGCCGACGCTGTTCCGCGGCCAGGTCACCGTGGTCAGTGGCGACGAGAAGCAGATGCCGCCGACGGCGTTCTTCTCCAGCCGGGTCGAAAGTGACGAGGCCGAGCTGTTCGATGGCGATGAGCCTGACGAGGACGCCGACGAGGAACAACGCGAAGCGTTCGAAGACACCTGGAACCGCCGCGAAATCAAGGACTGCCCAGACCTGCTGCAACTGGCGCGCAACGCCCTGCCCAGCACCACCCTGCAGATCCACTACCGCTCGGCCTACCGCGAACTGATCGGCTTTTCCAATGCCTCGTTCTACGGCAACCGCCTGAACGTGCCGGTGCGCCACCCCCAGGCGAGCATTCGTCAGCTCAAGCCACTGGAACTGATCCAGGTCGAGGGCCTGTACCAGAACCAGAGCAACGCGACCGAAGCCACGCGTGTCGTGCAGTACCTGGAGGCACTCTGGCAGCTGCCTTACGCGCAGCGCCCGTCAGTGGGCGTGGTGACCTTCAACCGCAAGCAGGCCGAGCTGATCGAGGAGCACCTGGAAGCCCACGCCGCCGAAAACGAAGCCTTCCGCGCCGCGTACGCCCAGGAGCGCGAACGCAGCGAGGGCGGTGAAGACATGTCGGTGTTCGTCAAGAACGTCGAGAACGTGCAGGGTGACGAGCGCGACGTGATCGTGTTTTCCTCCACCTTCGGCCGCAACAGCCAGGGCACCTTCCGCCGCCACTTCGGGGTGCTCGGCCAGACCGGTGGCGAACGCCGCCTGAACGTGGCGGTGACCCGTGCTCGGCGCAAGGTGGTGATGATCACCTCGATGCCCATCGCCGACATTTCGGACATGCTCAACACCCAGCGCGCGCCCGCCAGCCCGCGCGACTACCTGCAAGGCTACCTGGAATATGCACGCGCGCTGTGTGCCGGCGAATTCGACTACAGCGGCAAGCTGCTTGGCCGCCTGCAGACGGACCGCAGCACGCAGGTGCATGGGCACGACCAGGGCCACGACGGCTTCGCCAGGATCGTTGGCGCGTTCATCGCGTCCCTGGGCTGGAATGCCGCCCCGGCCAGCGAAGGCGACGCGTTTGGCCTGGACTTCGCCATCGCAAGCCCGCAGACCGGAACCTATGCCATCGGCATCGAATGCGACGCGCCCAGCCACGCCCTGCTCGAACGCGCCCGGGCCCGGGAAATCTGGCGGCCCTCGGTACTGCGCCGGGCGATTCCGCAGATCCACCGCGTTTCGTCCCAGGCCTGGTATCACGACGGCGACAACGAGCGCGCCCGCTTGCGCGCAGCCATCGAGGACGCCATGCAGGCAGGGCAGCCGGTGGCCGCATCCAACGACAAGGAGATCTGCCAATGAGTGGCCCAAAGGTGGTGCGCATCGTCACCCGTGAAGAAATCATCGCCCTTTGCGAAGGCCATCTGCGCCGCCTTGATCAGGCTGTGGCCCGCTGGGAAGCTCAGGCTGAAAAGCTTGGCCAGCTGAGCGAGCAGGAGCGCGCGGCCACGCGGGCACGGCAAGCGCGGTTGCGCGCCTTGCTCACTGAGGACCAGTACCAGGCATTGCAGAAAGCCGTCCCCATCGAGATCGAACACCTGCGGCGCGACCAGCTTGCCCGCGAGGAGCGCGCAATTCGGCAAGCGGCCGAGCAGCGCCAGCATCAGCGCCGCATGAAGGAAAATGCAGCGCTTCTGCTCAAGGCCCTGATCAGTCGCACCGACACCGCCCCGCAGGTGGTGCAAGCCCTGAAAAAACTGGCCGATGGCGCCCAACTGGACAATGCCGAGCAACTGCTTGCCCAAGGCTTCGCCCAATTGAGCAGCAGCAAGGAAGCGCAAACCCTGGACGAACAGCAACGCGCGCTGGCTCGGCGCCTCAAGGATGAAGCCCCCACGCCCAACCTCACCACGTGGCTGGCCGAGCGAGCACAAGCCACCCGCGACCCACGCCTGCAGCAGATCGACCGGCATATCGCCGAGCTGCACCTGTTGCAAGGCACAGCCTGTGCTGAGCCCTTCGTACAAGCCTTGGCCCGGGCCGAAGCGCAGCCCCAGGCGCAACAGCGCAACTTGCTGCTCGACAGCCTGGTGATCGAGTTGGCCGACAAAAGCCGCGACTTCCAGCTGAGTCGCGATTCGCTCGCCAAGCTCCACGAACTGGCAAACGAAGTACAAACCCGCCTGGGCGCCGGGAACGAGGCCTTGCTCGAGCAGGTCCGCCTTTGCACGACCACCAGCCCGCAAGCCACGGTGAGCGAGCTGACGAGCCGCTGCGAAGCATTGCTCGCCATGCATGTGCAAGCGCAAGCCGCCCTCGCCCGTCGCGAAGCCATGCTCAAGGGCCTGGCCGAACTCGGCTACGAAGTGCGCGAAGGCATGACCACCGCCTGGGCTGACGCGGGCAAGATAGTACTGCGCAAGTCGGCCACGCCAGGCTATGGCGTGGAGCTGGGCGGCAAGGCCGAGAATGGCCGCATGCAGGTGCGTGCGGTGGCATTGAGCCGTGATCGCGACACGCAGCGCGACAAGGACATCGAGACGATCTGGTGCAACGAGTTCGGGCGCCTGCAGGCGATGCTTCAGGGTAATGGAAGCGAACTGCTGATCGAGCGAGCGATGGGGGTGGGAGAGACGCCACTCAAAGAAGTGCTTGCCGCTGAAGACGAAGACATGGCTGCTGCCGGACAGCTACGGACGACGTCATCATGAATGGGCACGATCTGTATGTTGATCTCAAGGATGTGCTGAGTCGTTGCCGAATAAACGGGTAGCTAGCCTGGGCTAATCCTGGAGCCGTTTTTCCATTACGATGGTGCGCTCAGCCCCATGAAACTCGTCGCGGATTTTCTGATAGCCCAGGGCGGCATAGAACTTCTCGGCGGTAATCGACGATGGCACACGTACAGCCCCAATGCCGGCGTGGGCAGCGGTCGCATGAATGACATCCATCAGATGCCGGCCAATGCCGCCTTTTTGGTGAGCCGGGTCAACGAAAACACTTCTGACCACATCACCGTCAAGACCGGCAGTGCCAACGATGTTATCGCCCAGCAAGGCTACGAAAACCCTGCGCTTGGCAAGTTGTGCAGTGACGACTTCAGGAGCAAAGCTCCGCTCAACCTGAGCGATCACATCAGGCGGGTAGTCCTGTGAATTTGACTCACGCAGGGCGGCTAGAACTACGCGGCTAATCGCTGCTGCATCGTTGCGTGTGGCGGGACGAACGCGATATTCCATGCGCAGACCTCAATGCTAAAGGATCACCGGTTAGCCCATCGCATTGGGCCTTCCCCGGACGCTCTCCAACAATTTCCTTCTTTGCTGTTCCCAACCAGCGCCGAGCGCTATCCGATCAACTTGGTGGTCTCTCCATGAGGGCATCACCATCCCGCCCTTCGATATCCCTTGCCAAAAATCGGCGCGCCGACTGAGCGCCCGCTCCTCCCTGCTTCAATGGCAACCGTTGCCCTGTAACCGAGCTACGTTCTGATCGATGCGGCCTTGGATCGTGCGCAAGGTGTCTGGCGTAATGACCTGTGGGTACAGGTTCTCGGCGATGCTTGCAAACTGGCTAGCCACCTCACAAATGCCGTCAATCATTCTGCCTGCAACCTCCGGGGGCACCTCGGCTTCCTCGGCAAGCCGAAACATTTGTGTGCGGGTAATCGACAGGGCCTCCCCCATTACATCCATCTGGTGATATCCACCTGATCCCTCGCAAAAGGTCACATCGTAGGCCGGCGACAGTCTCCAATGACCGTCCTGCGACATGACGTAGGCAAAGTTCTTGGGATGATCATCTCTGTTGTTGAACGCTACATTGAAGACAGCACGTTCGAAGGCCACCGCCATCTCTCGCACGTCGTTGGTACACATCTGGGTTGCCCGAAGGAAATTGACGTAGTCCAACACGCCTGGAGACCGGTAATTCGCCCCCGTGAAGGCCGCGAGGCTTTGCATGGGCACGCGCAGGCCATCCTGACGGTCAAACCGCTTGCTGGCAAACGCCGCCAACCCATCAGGCAGGCTGAAGTACTGCGTGTCAGGGGTCTCGATACCGCACATGCGCAGGCATTCGGCGTAGACCATTTCGACAGCGCACACCTCGGCATGCTCTTCCTTGGCCGGGAACTTGACCAGCCAGGCTTCAAAGCCCGCCGTCACGGCAGTTGTAAACCGGCCAGTTTCGGGATCACGATAGACAAGGGCCTTAGGCCTTGCACCTTGAGGCGAGCCACCCACCAGCAGCAACCTCTGCAGGAACTCACCGCCGTCTCCATGGAGCACTTCCTGCACTTCGGCGGCTAGCTGCTCCAGCGGGATGTGGACTTCAGACGCCTGCCCTTCGGGCGCCACGGGTTCAAACGTCATGGCCCCCATGGCATTACCACCGATATAGGCCAGCCGTTCCAGTGAGCCGATGCGCGCTGTGGTGAGCCCGCGGCGCCTGAACATACGGTCCATCAGCAACATGCCCCATCCGTCCGGCAAGGCGTCGTAAACAGGCCCTGGCAAGTACAGTTGGTGGTCTGGAAAGTCTCGGCGCAGTTGAGCCCCCTCCAACGGCAGCGTGTAGGACGACAGCTCCAAGCCCCTTTGCCTGGCTTCATTGCTGTACTCGAACACAATCAGTGGACGACCAGTCAGGGCAGTCGTGGAGACCAGCGTGCCCCATTGCCATCGCTCCCCCCATCCTTCGTAGAAGACGTTCACCTGCTCAAGCATTGCCGGGTTTCCTCTTGGTACGAAGACGATTGGCGCTGTTTTCGTAGCGCCGGATATCCTCGATGCTGTCCAGTTTTGGCAGGAACAGGCCTTCCAGTTCCTTGGTCCGGCCAAGCGCCATCGCCACCCGAACGACGTTCTCGAATCCGACATTGCGCCCGGCTTCAAGGTTGGACACTGTGTTTGTGGCGATGCCGGCACGCCCGGCCAAGTCCGCCTGTGTCATGTCCCGCGCCAAGCGCTCTGTGCGCAAGCGATCGCAGAGGCGCTTCACGACCTCACTCGGCTTGCTGAAGCTTAAATCCAACATAGTGTATACCTAGCCCGCTCTGTGCCAGTTAATCCACAAAATTATAGAATTAACGCCAGGCCCTATCAAGCGAGCTAATTCCCTTAATTTGCGTCTTATCGCTTGTTTTCTACATTTACCCACAATTTAGTGGATTTACGGACGCTCTGCACAGAGGCTTCGTCGGCGGTTTGAAAGGGGTTGCACGATCCAATACCCAAGCCATCCCGAACCTTTTATAGCGCCACGTGCATGTGGGCATGAGGGCATGAGGGCATGAGGGCATGAGGGCATGAGGGCAGTGTCGCGCGCCGTGCTGATGGTGTTCGCGCAGAGCATCATGGGAACCGCTGAAACCGTCTACCCTGCCCCGCAGCCAAAGGCTTAGCCCTTGCAAAATGACCACGCGGCCCCTTGGGAGCACTGTACATGTCTATCGACTTCAGACCCGCTCGGGTCTCGGACGCGCATGATATTGCGCGCTTCTTTCAACTGACATCGGAGGGCATGGCCGATTACATATGGAGCAAGCTCGCTGCCCCCGGAGAAGCACTGCTGAGTGTCGGTGCGTCTCGCTATGCCAGAGAACAGGGCGACTTTTCATACAAGAACTGCCTGATGGCCACTTTCGAAGGGCGCGTCATCGGCATGATGCATAGCTATGTCTTGCGCGCGACGCCTGACAGGCCAGCCGAGACCGACCCCGTCCTCGCGCCTTATTCCGACATGGAAATACCCGATACCTTGTACATATCCAGCCTGGCACTGGATGAGGCCTGGCGGAGCCAGGGGCTGGGTGCCCAGTTTCTTCGCCACGCCCAGCAGCGCGCTGACGACGCTGGCCTCGATGGACTGTGCCTGATCGATTACGCAGAAAACCACGGTGCACGCCGCTTCTACGAACGTCATGGATTTCAGATCGTGAAAACCTGCCAGATCGTTCCGCACCCGATGCTCGGTGTAACCGGTGAAGCCTATTTAATGTATCGCCCTACTCACAACGTGCTCGAGAAACAGCCATGAACCAGAAACTGACCGTGTTCCGCGAACTGGATATCCAACCGCTGCGCGACCTGCCCTTCTTTGAAGAAGTTTTGGAAGGTACCCCTCACACGCTGACGTCCAAGTACTATCACGATGAACAGCAAGGTCGCATTTCCGGAGAATGGGAAGCCAGCACCGGGGCGTGGCGCATTGACTACAAAGTCTGGGAGTTCTGCCACGTTTTGAGTGGATGCTGCATCATCGAGCTTGAGGGTTGCGCCCCGGTCAAACTGGCCGCTGGCGACACGTTCATTATCGAACCGGGCGCCAAGGGCAAATGGACCGTAGTGGAAGACATGAAGAAGAACTTCGTGATCCTCTTGCACGCGAACTAAGCCACTGAATGCTGGCTGAAGCCGACTATGCTGGTAGCAATCCACACGCCGGCACAGGGGCTGTCAAATGGGCAAGAAGCGCAGGTTCGGACGGGCTGCTTGGCTGGTGCTACTGACCCACTTGCTGTTCTCGCCCCTGCTCCATGCAGACAACCCTCAGTCCGGGCCAGAGGTAGAGGGTGTCATTGCCGAGCCCGCCCCGCTGACCGTCATCAACCGCACGGTGCTGGTCTTTCGTGCGACGCTGCTGGGCGAAACACCCAAGGTGCGCGCCCAGCGCGCCAAGAAGGTCATCGAGGAAACACTCCAGGAAACAAACGATCTGGAGGTTCGCGTCGACCCTATTCTGCGCAGCTACCTGGTGCTGCTGGGGGGGCGCCGTGCATTCATCGTGACGCCGCTGGATGCTGCGGCCGATAGCATTACAGCAGGCGAAGCCGCCGAGCAGGCCGCCGAGAACCTGCGCCTTGTCGTCGAGGAAACCCGTCAGGCGCGTAGCCTGCGCTTTTTGCTCACGGCGATAGGCTACGGCGCTGCGGCAACCTTGGTGTTCTTCATGCTGGTAAAGGCCGCAGGCTACTGTCGACGCAAGCTCTTGGGACTGCTGCCCAAACTGATGGGCAAACACTCCGAGCGCCTCAAGGTCGGCCACACGCAACTGTTCGACCTGCAGAACCTGTACTACCTGATCGACCGCTCACTCTGGCTGCTGTACTGGTTGGTCGTGTTGTTGTTCTGCTACCAGTGGCTGGGCTTCGTGCTGTCTCAGTTCCCCTACACAAGGTCTTGGGGTGAAAGCCTCAATATCCACCTGATGGAGCTGCTCAACTACCTGGTCAGCGGCATTTTACGTGCCATGCCCGGCCTGGTAGTTGCGCTGTCGATCTTCTTCATCGCCCGCGGTATCAGCGCCTTCTCCAAACGTGTGCTAAGGCGCATGGCACGCCCGGGCACGTTGAAATGGCTGACCGCCGAAACCTTGCAACCGACCATGCGCCTGACGTCGCTGGCAATATGGCTATTCGCCCTGGTGATGGCCTACCCCTATCTACCCGGCTCGGGTACCGATGCCTTCAAGGGGCTCTCGGTGTTGCTCGGTCTGATGATTTCACTGGGGGCGACCAGTGTCATCGGCCAAGGGGCCGCCGGATTGATCCTTACCTACACACGCACGATGCGCGTCGGCGAGTTTGTACGCGTGGGCGATTACGAGGGCACGGTGACCGAAGTGGGCATCTTCACCACATCCATACGCACCGGGCTTGGCGAAGTGCTGACACTTCCCAATTCAATGATTACCGGCTCGGTGACCAAGAACTACTCGCGTATCGTGGAAGGGCCAGGCTATGTGGTCGATACCGTGGTGACCATCGGCTACGACACCCCCTGGCGTCAGGTCGAGGCGATGTTGCTGGAAGCGGCTCGTCGCACCGACGGCGTGCTGCAAACGCCCGCGCCCCAGGTATTCCAGACGGCGCTGTCGGATTTCTACCCCGAGTATCGATTAGTGGCCCAGGCCATTCCGTCAGAGCCCAGGCCACGCGCGCAGCTCCTGAGCCTGTTGCACGCCAATATCCAGGACGTGTTCAATGAGTATGGGGTGCAAATCATGTCGCCTCACTACCTGGGCGACCCCGAGCAACCCAAATGGGTGCCCAAGGAGCAGTGGCACGCGGCCCCGTCCAAACCTGAAAACTCCGCGTGAGCGATGAACCCTCCGGTGCTGATCAGGCCCCAGCCATGGCCCCGTGCAGGCGCAACATGCAGTAATAGCCAGGCCTGACGCAGTTTCTAACCGTGGGTTCAGTTCAGCGCCTACCGCCGGTAAACCAGCGCATGTAAGGATTCTCTGCGCTGATCGGCGCCAAGGCCCGCGCCTCGCGCATCCAGGCCTGGCGATTGCCGTTGTAGGCCAGCAGCGACAGCCCATAAAAACGACGCAGCAACGCCCACTCATCATTCACCGCGGCGAGCACCGAGGGGTTGGCATTTTCCAATGGCGGCGCTACCCGCAGCGCCAGTAATGCCGGTAGCACGCGGGTGATTTCGCGCGGCCGTACCCACGGCGCGTACTCGATACGGGGCCGATCGTCGGTAACCGGCTGTGCATCGCCGGCATAACGCTCAAGCCCTTGCCGGTCGGTCACCCAGGTGGCCAGCAATGCTTCGACCGAGCTTACGCCGACCTGGGCCAGGGCAGCCGAAACCTGGGGTTGCTCGAAGCGTTGGCGGATGCGCGGTACATCCAGCACCATCGGCGTTGCCGAGCCGATCAAGAGCATCTCGTGAAACTCAGTGGTCCACAGCGAGGCATGCGGGAACACGTCAAGAAAGCTGCGTACCAGCGAGCGGCTGTCCTCGTCGTTCTGGGTGGGGAGCGGTAGCCATTGAGCCACCAGTCCATGCTCCTGCAGGCGAGACGCTGCCAACTGATAGAAGTCGCGCGAGTAAAGGTTGACCACCCCTGCTGCCGAGGGCGGTGGTGGCTCCAGGGTGATCACGTCGTATCGTTGCTCATTACGCAAAAGCTCCCGGCGCCCATCACGCAGGCGGATGTCAAGGCGCGGATCGTTCACAGCGTCGTAGTTACCGGAGAACAGCGGCGCCGCTGCCAGTACCTGCGGCAGCAGTTCGGCAACCACCGGATGCTCCAGGCCTGAATAGCGCAGCATTGCACCGGCGGTGATCCCGGTGCCGAAGCCGATCACCAGCACCGAGCGCGGCTCGCCGCGATGTATCAGCAATGGCAGCAACGCCTGCAGGCGCATGTAGCGCAGTGACGGCATGGCATCCCCAGTGTTGGACACACCCTGGATGTACAGGCGGTTGAACGCTTGTCCCTGACGCTGCTGGTTGACCACCGCTACCGTGCCGCCGCGGCCTTCCTGGTAGAACACCAGTTCGCCGCTACGCGCACCTGGTAACAACTGTGCCAAGCGTTCTGGTGGGGTAAGTGCGCCGGAAACCAGGGTCGCGCCGCCAACCAGCAGGACCGCTGCCCGCATGCCCTTGTGCACGGCCTTGCCGCGCCATGTCGCTACTGCCCCGATGGCCGCCGCCAGGCAAGCGAGCACCACCAAAGTTCGCACCAGCCCTATTCCAGGCACCAGGACAAACCCCGTGAGCATGACACCGACGATGCCACCCAGGGTATTGAGGGCAATCACCGCCCCCACGTCCCGCCCCACTTGGCCACTGTCCACGGCCAGGCGCAGGGCCAGCGGAAATGCCGCCCCGAGCAACGTGGTCGGGATGAATACCACGCACACTGCGGCAGCCGCAAAGCGCGCGCACATTCCAGCCAACTGGCTGCCGGTCAGTTGCAGTACATGGCTTTCCAGCAGGGTCTGCCAGGTCACCAGCCACCGCCCGAGCCCGGCAATCTGCAACAACGCCAACAGCCCGGCAGACGCGATCAGCAGGCCGAACAGCCCCCAAGGGTCGCGGATGCGGTCGGCGCGCCGGGCATACAGTGCACTGCCCAGGACCAACCCCGTCAGGTACGTGGCCAGCACCACGGAGAAGGCAAACGCGCGGGTACTCATGAACTGCACGATCGATTGGGTCCACACCACTTCGTAACCGAGCGCCACGCCGCCTGCCAGGCAATACAGGGCGATGGCCAAGCGAGCCTGCGGCGTGCGCGGCAGCGAGGCAGTGGCAGAGGTAGGCAAGGCCCGCTCATCCCTGCCGCGCCCGCACCAGGCGCCCAGCGCGGCCAGCAGATTCAACGCCCCCGCTACGCAGGCGGCCCCGGTGACGCCAAGCAGGGGCAGCAAGACGAATGCCGCCAACAAGGTGCCGCAGATTGCGCCAGCGGTATTGGCGGCGTATAACCGACCACCCGCCTCCCCCGTCTGCGCGTCACTGGGGGTCAGCGCTCGAACCAGTACAGGCAAGGTTCCGCCCATCAAAAAGGCGGGCAGCCCCACCAGGCTCAGTGGCAGCAGCCAGGCCAGCAAGCCGACATTTGCCTCCAGGCGGGCAAACAGTGCCGCACTCTGCGCCAGCCCCAAGGTCGCCGCCACCGCCAGTAAAGCGACCGCCAACTCCAGCCCCGCATAGAGCCTGACCGGGTGGCGCAAGCGGTCAGCCCAGCGACCGAACAGCAGGCCGCCCATGGCCAGCCCTGCAAAAAACGCGCTGATGCCAGCGGTGATGGCATACACCTCCACCCCAACCACCAGAGACAGCTGCTTGACCCAAAGCACCTGATAGATCAGCGCTGCACCACCAGAGGCGAACAGCAGCGCCGCAGGCATCAGCCATTGCAGCGGTGCTTGCGTTTCGGTGGTGCCGGGGCTGCCGGCGCGGGGAAGGTTCACGACTGCTGGCATCATCAAGCCTTAACGGACTCACACGCCTGTCCGCACTGGGTATGAAAGAATGCGCCCGCCAAGGGCGGGCGCGGGGCATTGCCGTTATTGCTTCATCTTCTCTTCGATCTTCTTGTCCACGTCAGCACGGATCTGGTCGATGCTGAAACTTGCCGGACGCTGGCTCGGCGGGTATTCCACGAACGTCTGCAGGAATGCGGCAGCTTTGCGGGTTCCCTGGAAGATCAGGTAGTCGTTCTTGGTCACCCAATCGTAGTACTGGTTGGAGACGACATCGGCGCGTTCATACGGGTCCATACGCAGATTGAAGACCTTGGGCACCCGCAGACAGGTGAACGGCTCGCTCCAGACGGCGAAGCCACCCGGGGCGCGCTGTTCGCAGAACACAAGCTTCCAGTTGCCGAAGCGCATCGACACCAGTTCACCGTCGTCGTTGAAGTAATAGAACTCGTTACGTGCGCTCTTGTCCGTTTTGCCGGTCAGATAGTCCAGTTGGTTATAACCGTCCAGATGCACCTTGAAGTTTTTGCCCCCCACATCGGTGCCCTTGAGCAAACGGTCCTTGATGTCAGTGTCACCGGCTGCGGCCAACAGTGTCGGGAACCAGTCCAGCCCCGAGAACATCTGGGTGGACACCGTGCCCGGCTTGACCTTGCCCGGCCAACGGATCATCGCCGGCACGCGGTAGGCGCCTTCCCAGTTGGAGTTCTTCTCGTTGCGGAACGGCGTCGTCGCGGCATCAGGCCAGGAGAACTGGTTAGGACCGTTGTCCGTGGTGTAGACCACGATGGTGTTGTCGGCGATCTTCAGGTCATCGAGGGTCTTGAGCAGCTTGCCCACATCACCGTCGTGTTCGAGCATGCCATCTGCATACTCATTGCCCGGCATGCCGCTCTGCCCACGCATCGACTCACGTACATGGGTATAAAGGTGCATACGGGTGGTGTTCATCCAGACGAAGAACGGCTTGTCAGCCTTGACTTGCTTGTCGATGAAGTTGATTGCCGCCTGGGTGGTCTCGTCGTCGATGGTCTCCATGCGCGACTTGGTCAGCGCACCGGTATCCTCGATCTTGCCATCGGCGCTCGACTTGATCACACCGCGCGGCGAGGTAGCCTTGACGAATGCCTCATCATCCTTAGGCCACAGTTCACGCTCCGGCTCTTCTTCGGCGTTGAGGTGATACAGGTTGCCGAAAAACTCGTCGAACCCATGATTGGTCGGCAGGTATTCATCCCGGTCGCCCAAATGGTTCTTGCCGAACTGGCCAGTGGCATAGCCCTGCGCCTTGAGTGCCTGGGCAATGGTGACATCGCGCGCCTGCAAGCCCACGGGCACCCCAGGCATACCGACCTTGGACAAACCGGTGCGCAGCGGTGTCTGCCCGGTGATGAAGGTAGAACGCCCAGCGGTGCAGCTGTTCTCGGCGTAATAGTCAGTGAACAGCATCCCTTCCTGGCCGATGCGGTCGATGTTCGGCGTCTGATAGCCGACCACGCCCTTGCCGTAGGCACTGATATTGGTCTGGCCAATGTCATCGCCGAATATCACCAGAATATTGGGTTTTTCCGCGGCACTCGCCGTGCACACGCTCACCGCCGCAGTAGCGGCGAGCGCGAATGTGGTTATCCATCTTCTACTGGACTTCATAAGGCGGTTTCTCCGTATCACGTTTACTGGCATTTGCCACGACTACGTGCACGATCGACCTACTGCTTGGCTGGTTCCCTGTGCCCTGCGGTTCTCTTTCATTGAACCTGGTTGCTTTCGAATGGGTAGATGCGCTGCCACTCGCGCGCCATATCGACTACGGTCCAGTTCGCACCCATGGCGGCATCCAGCGCCTTGTCCAGGTGCCCGACCTTGCTGTCGCGGTCATAGGCCCATTCGCGTGTCGCATCGGTGTGGTGGACCAGCCCGGCAAAGCGCTTGCCGTCGCCAGCCATGGTCCACTGCAACATTTGCAGGTCGCCGTCGGAGTTGCCGAAGGCGAAGATAGGGCGACGGCCGATATGAGCATCGATGCTCACCGGCTTGCCTGGGCCATCATCGTTGTGCAGCAACTTGGGCAGCCGTTCGATAGACAATTTACCGTTGTCGTCGATAAAGCGCGCTTCCAGTATGGTGCCTATCACTTGCTCTGGCGGCACCCCATAGACTTCCTCAGCGAATGCACGCATGAAGGCCACCTCGCCGCCTGAAACGATGTAAGTCCTGAAACCGTTGGCCCGCAGGTACTGCAAGAGCTCGAGCATGGGCTGGAAGACCATCTCGGTGAAGGGCTTGTGGGTGCGAGGGTGCACGGCCTTCGCCAGCCAGCGCTGGGTATTGGTGATAAAAGCCTCGGTGCTGACCCCGGCATGAGTGGCGGCCACGATCTTCAGCATACCGTCCATGCCGCTGTCAATGAGTGCTTGCTGGCCGCCCTCAAGGACGGCCTTGAACGGCTGTTGGGTGGCCCATTCCGGGTGCTGCGGTGCGAGCCTTTTGACCTCGTCGAGGGCAAACAGCACTTCGAAATACAGCGGCTGCTCGCTCCACAGCGTGCCATCATTGTCGAAGACGGCGATGCGCTCGGCCTCGGGCACGTAATCTTTGCCGCCCTCGGTGGTCACGGCGCCCACGAAAGCTTCGATGGCTTGCCGTGAAGGACCCTCCCGCCAGGAAGGCAGCGGGTTCGCGGCCTGCACAGCCAAAGGCAACACGAGCAACCAGGTCAACCACCAGCGCGTACGGTGCAGGTCGAGCATGAAGTATCCCTCCTCTGTGCTGCCTATCCACTTCAGGCAAAAACTCATGGGTTGAGTGGTTTCAAGCCTTCAGGGTGACTGACCTGCCGCCCGTTCACCGCCGCTCGCCGCAGCGCTGGCAGAATCGGGCTCAGTGACGGCGCAACCTGGCGTACTTCACTGCCATTGCCGTAACGGTTCTGGAGCCAGTCTAGTAGACGTATTCGCAATGAGGATGGCAAAGATAAGGAAAATTCTGACACCGTGCGCTGCCCGGTAACCCGCCGGATCCACAGGTATAGCCCGTCGAGCTGAGGTGGGTCTTGCGCAAGTTGTGCACGCGCCTGCCGCCAGGCATGGTCGGCAGACTGCAACCGCGCCGTACGCCGCGCTGTTCGCCAGCCTTTCAAATGCCGCCACACCACCTGCATCCACGGCCGTGCAAAGTAAATCAGCACTCCGCCAAGCACCAGCAAGCCCGCTGCCCACAACCCGTAACCGGGCAGGCGCAACTGGGCCTGACGGCCGAGCGCGCGCAGGTCCTGGTCGATGGAAAACGGCGCCTTGTAACCACCCTCGATGGCGTTGACGTCGATGGGGGGCAACGTTGCTTGCCTGGCCTCACCAGTAGCCGCGTCCCACCACTGCAGTTCGATCGCGGGTAATTGGTAACGTCCGGCAGCCGATACCACATAGCTCACACTGTCCTCGCGCTGGCCGCCTATCGAGCCCCCGCGGCCATCACTGAGCGACGCAATACGAGGGGTTTGTACATAGCTTTTAAGGCCTTTGATGTCGACCAACGGTGGCGGCGGTATCAGCATCGCCTGCGCACCTTCGGCTTGCGTAATAACACGGCGGGTAACGCTGTCCCCTGCCCGCAACGGCGAATGCGACAGTTGTGTTTGTTGCTCAAGGCTGACGTTTCGTGCCACCAGGCGGTGCACAGTCGCGTCGCCGGCCAGGGCCTTGGCTGCGAACGCCAGCGGTTCGCTGGTAAGCGTGACCGGGGCATCCGCCTGGCCGGGGAACACCTGAAAGGTTTGCGCCGGGAGTGTGAAGGCCTGGGCCGTTTGCGGGGTAATCTGATAGGTGTAACGCAGGCCAAAGAAGGTCTTGCCGTCGATTCGCTCGTTCAGATGCTGCGCTTCACCGCTCGGCGCGCTCACCGTAGCACCCGACAATTCGATCACCGGCAACACGGCCGGCTGGGTGAACCAGGTGTCCACCAATAAGTCGATCTGCAACTCGAGCGTCGCGCCTACTACCGTGTCACCGGCCGGCAGCAGCCGCACCTGCACGCGTGCCTCGGGTGCCGCGACCGCGAGCAATGGCAGGTAGAGCCCTAGCAGCAACAGCAAGCGTTTCATCGGGTGCCCTCCGGGGTTTGCCGTGAGGCGTCCTGAAGCAGGAACTTGCGCCTGAGGAACTGTGCCGGCGACGTCGTCAGGTTGTTCAGCCAGACCTGGTCCGAAGCGGCCTGCGGAGTTTGCTGCTTCTGCCGGGCGCCTTTGGAGGGTGTCTGGTCCTCCACCACCTTGTCGGCCTTCTCGTCTGGTGTACCTGCCTTTTGCTGGTCTTCGTAGTCTTTGAGCAGCGCCTGTGCCAATGCCAGGTTGGCGCTGGCCTCGGGAAACACCGGCTGCCGCTTCAAAGCCTGTTGGTAGGCCTGGACCGCTTGGGGGAACTTGAACTGGCGCACGTAGATATTGCCCCGGTAGAAAAAAGCCTGGGCGGTATCGACCTTGCCGAGGCTGACCAGGGCAACGTCATAGTCGGCGGCGGTGTAGGCAGCCAGGCCTTTCCAGTAAGGGTCGTTGAAATGCGCCGCAGCCTGCGGGTAATGGCCATGCTCAAAGGCCCAGCGACCCTGCTGGTCAGGCGTGAAGAAGGCATCAGCGACAGGCCCGGCCTGCGCCGTTTGCGGCTGCGTGCCCAGCAATGCCGCCACCAGCACGGTGGCCATCCAGTGCACCTTCCAGCCACGGCGCAGGCACAACAGCGCGATCAGCGCCAGCGGCCAGCACAGCCAGTAGCCGGCGTCCTTCCAGTGCACCTGCTGCGCGTCGCCTTGGGCTGCCTGAAAATGCTGCTGCGCATGCAGTTCGATCCAGTCCAGGTCGTCGTCACTCAGGGTCAGGCTGCCCAGCGGGCCGTTGACGGCTTTGGCCAACTGCCTCAAGCCCTGCTGATCGAAGTCCGCCTGTAGCGGGCGCCCTTCGGCATCGACGCGGGTACGGCCCTGGGCGTCATGCAAAACACCGCTGTCGTGGCTGCCAACGGCCAGTACCATCACCTGCAGGTCGCTGCCTTTCAGCGCGCCCGCGAGTGCCGACAGCTGCCCGGCATCGGCGCCATCGGTCAGCAGCACCAGCGTGCCGGGCACCTGTTCGGCAGCAAGCAAGCGTTTCGCCACTTCGATCACGCCCACCACGTCCTTGCCGGGTTTGGCGATCAAATCGGTGGTCAGCGCTTGCAAAAACGTATCGAGCAACTGCGGGTCTTCCGTGGCGGGCAGCACCAGGTGCGCGCTGCCGGCATACACGATGAGCGCTGTACGCGCGCCCGCGCGGCGCATCACCAGGTCGTGCAAGGTATGTTTGGCGGCTTGCAGGCGGGACGGGGGGACGTCGTCGGCATCCATCGAGGGCGACAGGTCCAGCGCCAGGATCAACGGCGCACGGTTGTCGACGAACGCCGGGATATCTCGCTGCCAGGTCGGCCCGGCGGCGGCCAGGGCACCCAGGCCGAGCAGTGCTGCCAGCAGGTGAACGGGCCGCACCCGCTGTTGCTCCTCGGGGACGATGAGCAAATGCTCGACCAGGTGTGGAGCGATCACGCCGTGCAACTGCCGCTTCAGATCATGGCGCCGCTGCCAGGCCCACGGCAGCAGCGCAGCCGGTAGCCACAGCAACAACCAGTAAGGGCGTAGCAGGTGCAAGGCGCTGAGGTCGATGT
The DNA here is from genome assembly GCF_043106315.1 of Pseudomonas sp. FYR_5. NCBI lineage: Bacteria > Pseudomonadati > Pseudomonadota > Gammaproteobacteria > Pseudomonadales > Pseudomonadaceae > Pseudomonas > Pseudomonas sp. FYR_5. The sequence goes on from NZ_JBICMK010000057.1 coordinate 71,670, forward strand.
CCATTCACGGCCTCCCCTGCGCAGGCCGTGCCCGCAACGGGCCGGCTATGGCTGCCAGGCTATGCCCCAAGGCGAGCAACAGCAGGGCCGCCCCCAGTGGCCACCAGAACAGGTCACGCTTGGGCTGATGGCTGAAGGTCTTGACGCGGTGCGGGGTGATCCGGTCGAGCGTGGCATACACCTGCGCCAGCGCGCCCCGGTCATCGGCGCGGAAGAACCAGCCACCGGTGGTACGCGCGATGCCCTCCAGCGCCTGCAAGTCCACCTTGTCTTCACCGCTGGCCTGGGGGTCGCCGATACCAATGGTATGTACCACGATATTCCGATCACTGGCCAAGGCTGCCGCGTGTTCAGGCGTTATGGCGCTGCCGGTGTCGTTGCCGTCGCTCAGCAGCACCATCACCTTTTCCTGCTCATTGGCCTGGTCCAGCAGCTTGATGGCAAGGCCAATGGCATCGCCTATGGCGGTATTCGGCCCAGCCATCCCCACACCGACTTCATCAAGCAGCAGCGAGAGGCTGGCATGATCGAGGGTCAGGGGCGCCTGTGGGTAGGCGCCCGTGCCGAAGACGATCAAGCCGATGCGGTCTTGCTTGCGCTGGGCGATGAAGTCGCGGACCACCCCTTTCACCGCGCTCAACCGATCCACTTGCCGGCCATTGGCGTCAGTAAAGTCCTTGGCCTGCATGGACTGCGAAATATCGATCGCCAGCAGCATGTCGCGGATCGGTTGCTCACGCTCAATGGCCTTTTCCACCAGTACGGGCCGCGCGCAGGCCGCCACCAGAAGACCCCATACCAGCAGGTTCACGAGCACTTGCCAGCGTCCGCCCGAGGGTGGCGAGGTGCCCGGCAACTGGTTCACTGCACGGCTCATGGCGAAGAAAAACGGCACCCGCAATGCGCTGCGCGCCTCGTGATAAGGGCGCATGAAACGGTAGACGACCCAGGGCAAGGGCAGCAACAAGAACACCCACAGGTAATCAAACTGCCACATGATGAGCCTCGATCCAGCGCCTGCAGGTGTTCACCAGGGTCCGCAGCTCAGGTTCGCCGATCGCCTGCACCTGCAGGTCTGGCGCATAAGCCAGCGTGTGCAGTTGCGCGGCGAACTGCCCAGGCAAGGCAAAGCGTGCCCGCTGCTGCAGAAACACCTGCCATTGCGCGCCCGACAAGCTGTGTACCGCGGGTGCATCGGGCATGGAAAGCGCTACCCGCTTGAGCAGCTCCGGCACTTCACGCAGGGCCGCCAGACGCTGCTCGGGCTTGGCCAGCGCCCCCACCAGCGCGTCGAGCCGCAACAGCGCCTCACGCCGATAGCGATTGCGCTGCCAGCGCCGCCAGGCATACACGGCATAAGCGAGCCCTGCCAGCACCACGAAGGCCAGCAATACCGCCCAGCCCCAGGTGTGCGGGGCGTAACTGAACGGCGGTACCGGCAACGGCAGCTCCTTGAGCTGGTCGATGGCGGCAGGCGACGGCCGGGCACTCATCGGGCACTTCCCCCAAGCCGCCCCAGTTCACGCTGTACCTGGCCCAGCACCTCGTCGCCGGTACTGATCATCATCAGGGGTATCTGGCTGCGGCGCAGCAACTGAGCCACGTCCTGCAGGCGCCCGGAGAAAAAGTCGCCCAACGGCCGGTGCACCTGGCGCCGCCCAACCTCAAGGTCGATCTGTACCTCACCCTGCGTCACGCTCAGACGCCCCTTGTCAGGGACATCCAGCGCAATGGGGTCATACACCTGCATGGCGATCACATCATTGTGCGCGCTCAGTTGGCGCAACAGCTTCAAGGTCTGCTCCGACACGCCGGCAAAGTCACTGATGATGCAAATCAGCGCATCATGCCCGGCCAGGCCGAGGACAGTGCGCAGCGCATTGTCGAGTTGCCCCTCCAGCTCGCTGTCCGGCCCTGACGCACTGAGGCGATTGTTGCTGCGCACCACTGCTGCGCAAAGTGCCTGCACCCGTGCGCGGCTGCGCAGCGGCCTGATGTGCACCACCTGCTGATCGTCGAACACCAGCCCGCCCACCCGATCACCGGCCTGCAGGGCGATCCATGCCGACAACGCGGCAAGCTCGGCAGCGGTGACCGACTTGAAACTGCGCCTGGAGCCGAAGTACATGTTCATGCGCTGATCGACCAGCAGCAGCGTCGGCCGGTCGCGCTCCTCGGTAAACGTGCGCACGAACGGCTTGCCATAGCGTAACGAGGCGCGCCAGTCGAGGTGTCGCAGGTCATCGCCAGGTATGTAACGGCGCAGCTCGTCGAAGCTCAAGCCACGGCCACGCAGGCGTGAGGCATGGTTGCCCGCCAGAATGCTCGCCAAGGGCTGACGCGCCAGAAAGCTCAAACCGCGCACGCGGTACTCGAACGCCATCAGCTGGCTCAGCGAAGCGTAGACGAAGCCATCCTGGGTCGGTTGCATGGGCTCGCTCCGTTCAGGCTGGGATGGCGACCTTGTCCAGCAGCCGGTCGATCACCTGGTCGGCCCCAATGCCATCGGCGACGGCGTCGTAAGAGAGCTGCAAGCGGTGGCGCAACACCGGATGGATGACCGCACGCACATCGTCCGGGGTGACGTACTCCTGCCCGGCCAGCCACGCGTGGGCGCGCGCCACCCTATCCAGGCTGATACCGCCACGCGGGCTGGCGCCGATCTTGATCCAACGCCCAAGGTCCGGATCATGCTCTGCCGGGTGGCGGGTGCCGTTGATCAGATCGATCAGGTAGCGGTCGATCGCGGGCGATACTTCGATGCACGCGATCGCGCTGCGGGCGGCGAACACCACTTCCTGGGGCAGACGCCCAGGCGCCTGGTGCGGGTGGCCTGCCTGTTGTTCCTCGTTGCGCACCAGCCGTAGCACCAGGGCTTCATCCTCCACCTTGGGATAGTCCAGTTGCAGCTTCATCAGGAACCGGTCCATCTGCGCCTCGGGCAATGGGTAGGTACCTTCTTGCTCGATGGGGTTCTGGGTCGCCAGCACCATGAACAGGCCCGACATCGGGTAGCTCTGCCCAGCTACGGTAATCTGGCGTTCTTCCATGGCTTCAAGCAGTGCTGCCTGAACCTTGGCCGGGGCGCGGTTGATCTCATCGGCGAGAATCACGTTGCCGAACAGCGGCCCAGGCTGAAACTTGATCTCGTTGCCCTGTGCGGTCTGCTGGAGGATTTCGCCACCGGTGATGTCCGACGGTAATAGGTCGGGGGTGAACTGGATGCGCCGCATGCTGGCTTCCAGATGCGTGGCCAACGCCTTGACCGTACGCGTTTTGGCCAGCCCAGGCAGGCTTTCCAGCAAGACGTGACCATTGGCCAGCAAGCCAAGAATCACATGACGAATGGTGTCGGCCTGGCCCAGCACGCTCTGCGCCACATGGGCTTCGAGTTCAGCAATCTGCTCGCGTATATCCACTGTCCGGTCCTAGTCAGTCGGGGCATCGACAAGAGGCCCCACGGATGTTCGCAACTGCTTGAAGGCAACGAGGTAAATCTAGCCGCTCACCGCGCCCTCGCCAGCTTCAGTTTGTGCTTTCGTACTTTTGCCAATAAGGCTCGATGCCTTGCAGGCGTATATCGTCAGGGGCCGCTTTGCGCATTCTTTGCACATAGGCGTAGGCTTCACTGCGTTCACCGGCCAAGGCATGCAGGTAGATCAACGAGTAAAGCAGGTCGGCGTTGTCAGGCGCCTGCTTGAGGCCCTGCTCCAGTGCCACCAAGGCCTCATCCCGACGGTTCATGCGCGACAGCAGCAAACCTTGGTTGTAACGAATGCGCGCATTGCCTGGCAGCGCGACCGCTGCCGTTTCCATCAGTCCCACGGCCTCTTCGGGCTGGCGTCGCTCCACCAGCAGCAGGGCCAGCATGTACGCCAGGTTGCCGTGGTCGGGGGCCGATATCTTGTCCAGCGCCAAGCCCGCACGCAGTACCCTTTCCGCTTCATCGAGCTGATGTTCGGCCGTTGCGAGATTGGCCAGGTTGACCCGCGCCGGCACAAAGTATGGGTCAAGGCGCAGTGCCTGACGGTACTGTTCCATGGCTTCTTGCTGACGCCCCTGGCGGCTCAACAGGACGGCCAGGTTCAAACGCCCGCCAGGCAGGTCGGCATTGCCACGCAGCCGCGCCTCATAGTCCGCCAGCGCGGTGCTGAACGCCTCCATCGACTGGGCTGGCAATTGCGCCGTGGGCACATCCGCGAGCGCCCGCACTGCCTCATCGCGCACCGCCAGGGACGGGTCTTCGAGCAGGGGCAACAGCGGCTTGAGACGCTGCTCTGGTGGCACGCTCGAGAAACCAGAGGTGGCGTAGGCTCGCACCAAGGGGCTCGGATCTTTCAACGCCCAGCCCAGACTGATGAGGGCCTGGGGGCCCAGGTCGGCCATCTGTTCGGCAGCCGTGGCACGGACGATGGTTGGCTTGGTCTTGTCTGCCAGCACCGTATTCAAAAGGCTCAACGGGATACCTTGGCCATCGCGCACCGCCTGGAACGCCTCGCCAAACAACACCGGCCGCTGCGGTTTGCCAAACCACTGCTCGATTGCCTTGGCCGCCCAGGCCGGTTGCTGATCCTTGTGACAGGCGGTGCAGGCATCGGGGCTGTCGACCTTGCCGGCGAGGTCCGGACGTGGGATCCGCAAGCTGTGGTCGCGACGGGGGTCGACGACCATGTAGGTCTTGGTCGGCATGTGGCAACTGACACACTGAGCGCCAGGGCTGCCAGCGACATGGTGATGGTGGGCGGGTGTATCGTAGTCCTTGGCCTGCAGGGTGGCGAAGCGGGCAACCGGTGGATTGCCGTTGTGGCATTGCAGGCACAGCCCGTTGCCTTCGATCTTGACCTTGGTGGTATGGGGATTGTGGCAGTCGGTGCAGCCCACCCCTGCATTGTACATTTTGCTTTGCGTGAACGAGCCGTACTCGTACACCTCACCGTCGATCTGACCATCGGCGTGGTAAAGGCCACGGCGCAATGTTGCCGGGAGGCTCTGGTCAAGCTGCGGATGACCAGGTAACTGACCCACGCCAAGGGTCTGCCGCCGGCTGTGGCAGAACGCACATTGCTCGACCATGCCCTGACTGCCCAGCGCCTTGTAATCGACGGCCAGGCCTATGTCCTTGGCCGATGCATAGGCTTGCTCGGCTGGTTTGGTTTTATTCGCCCAATCGACATGCGCCTTGCCAGGCCCATGACAGCTCTGGCAGCCAACGTTCTGCTCTTTCCAGGTGGAGGCGAAGCTGTCCTGACGATCGTCGTAATGCTTCATCAAGCGAGTGGAATGGCAATCGGCGCACATGCCGTTCCAGTTCTGGTAGCGACCGGTCCAGTGCAAGGGGTCATCGGGCGCGAAGCGTTGGCCTGGGTAGAGCGAGAACCAGCGTTGCCCGCCCTCGCCCTTGGCTCTGCTGTCCCAGGCGATGGTCAAAGCCTGCAGGCGGCCCCTGGGCAGGGCAACCAGGTACTGCTGCAGCGGATAGTGGCCAAAGGTGTAGAGAATTTGAAAGTCTGCCGGCTGGCCATCCTCACCTTCGGTATTGACGAAGAAGCCACCCTGCCTACGGAAGAAACGCGCCGTTACCCCGGCCTCATCGAAGCGAGCATCCTTGAAGTTGCCGAGCACGTTGGCCTCGGTGGCATCACGCATGGCCCAACCGTGATCCGAGTCCTTCCAGGCCTTGGCCTGGGTAACGTGACAGCCAAGGCAGGTAGCGGTTTCCACATAGCCCTCGGACGCGATCGAGGGGGTAGGCACAGAACCCGCCTCATCAGCGGAGAACGCGATGCCCACTGGGCCAAACAGCCAAATGATCAAAACAGCCAAACAGCACAAGGCCTTAAACGGCAAGCCCAGCATATTGCCTTCGTTGCGACGCGCCATCCTTTAGCTCCGTGGTCAAACGAATCAGCGCCCCTTGGAGGAGGCTTCTGGCATGCCAAGTAGCGACGACTGCGTAATTAGGCTGTTGCCTAGGGTGCATGAAAAGCCTTTGGACGAAGGTCAGGCTGTTTTCAACGCAGCATCACCGAATATCAAGGCTCTTCATACAGAGCCGAAACCCACCGTTCGCCAACGACCGCTCGGACAGGCCTGCAGGCCACTGGTTACTGATCATAGCCGCAAACTGAAAATCCGCTTTGTTATTATTGGCTTACTGTCCGGCTCAGCGGGGGAACAGCAGCGTCACAGCAAAGCGAAAGCCCCAGCCGTCCGGGCCATTATCCGGTGAATCGAGCCAGTAACGCGGGCCGGCCTGGACGGTAATGGGGTGGCCGCCAACCTTCAATAATTGGGTAACGGTCAGGTTGAGCGGAATCGTCCAGTCTTTGGATTGCCAGTCGTAGGTGGACTCACTGTTGATACCAAAGGTGGTCAACGTACTATTGGTGTATGAAAGAAACGGCTGCAAGAAGGTCTGATTGACCTTCTCCTTTCCATCCGCAGGGCTGCCCTCCAGCCCCCAGATATGATTGGCCAATATGCCGTGCGTCCAACCGTTGGATTGCTTCAAGGCTACCGCGGTCGGCCCGAGCCCCCATTGTTCACTGCTCAGTACGTCGTTGCTGCCTGTTGGTATCAGCAGCGCCGGCCCTGCACCGAGTATCCAGCCACTGGCAGTGGGTTGTTTCGGTGAGAAGAAAAAGCTCTGGGTCACATCCCCCACGCCAGAGGTGTCCGCTGCTCCCCCCAGGCCGTGTTGGTCGATGACGGGCAGGATAGTTCGGGAAATCAGGTTCCACTCTTCATTCAGGCTGAAAGGCAGAACGGGCTGGATGTTTGTCAGGCTGCGCTTGCCATTGCCGCGCGGGCCTATTTTCTGGTCCCAGTTATATTGCACCGGCAAGCTGTACATGGCCGCAACCGGGTTAAGCGCTTTCTTGGCAAGCTCTGCGGAGTCTTCCGCTTGCCCTTGTCCGGTATGTGCCAGCAAGGCAAGTAGATAAAGCGGGTAGCCATTTCTTTTCGACATAGTATTACCCGTCAACTGAAAGTCACTGCGTTTCGATCGGCCGGGCTGTTCGGCTATCCGGTGTGATTCGACATCTCGGACTGCTTTGACGGTAACGGGCCGATGAACATGCGTTTAAGGCGCTCGCGACCAATGACGCGCGCCAACTCTGCGATGACGCAATACATGAATATCAATGTCATCAGCAAAATCTGAACAGCCCAGAAGCGAGGCCAGTTTATGGATGCCCACAACATCGCGTTTGCATCGAGCAAGCCCTCAGCCTCTTTCCAGTACTCATACAGACGTTCCAGGTAATGAACGATCAGCGCGACCATTGCATACATGAGTGTTTTCCAGACAACGTTCCAGATTAGCGGCTTGTCGGGAAACCGGTTGATGAAAGGCAGCATATCGGCAACCAGCACAGACTTGCCCAATATCAGAGCGGCGATCAGCACCGAGGCAGAGACAGGCAGCTCCACCCCTGAGCCCTTGATCATAAGTGCGCGAATCAGCGCAACGATGTGCAGAATCACGAAAAAAAACACGGTGGGCGGAAGCACTTTCAGGCATTCATGTTTGATTTTGAGCATGACCGTTTTCATCGGGGCCCCCTTGAAGCATTGCATTCATGCATCACATTCCGCTCCCTTGGCGCACCTCCGCGACAGGGGAACATGCGGGCTATTTCTTCAGCGCCTGGAATGAACTGACCATATCCTTTGCCCAGCCATCGAGCACGGCACGTGCGTCCTTGGCCTGCATGATCTGCGAGGAGTTGTCCAGTTCAGCGCCTGCACCTTTACGTACCACTTCGGCCACCAACTCATTGGTACTTCCATCAATGAATGCGGCCTCCGTGGCCACGCTGGTGTCCTGGTCGCGAATACCTGTAGCCGTACTGATGCCGGCGGCCACCAACGCGATCGGGATAACCTCATACGGGCGCAGCCCCTTGGTTTTGGCGCTCACCCCAGTGATCGCCGGGCGCACCACCAGTACACCAGGCCCAGGGCTCGTCGCCAGCGGCAGGACTGTGGAAAATCGGTTCTTCAACGCCTGATCGTAATATTGGGTTATGCCTTGCAAGGTTTGCTGCGGAATTTTCGCGGTGGGTTGCGGTTTAGGGTAAAACTGGCTGGGTTCGACATAGACGCTGGAAAACTGGTTGGCATTGATGCCAGGCTTGATCCAGCGCATGACCTCGGCACCCGAAGGTGATTTGTCTTCCTTGAGCTTGCTGTAGTCCTTCAGAAATCCGGAATACTCATCAGGCTCCACGTATTTGCTCGTGCACCCATGCAGTAACAGCGATGCGAGACAAACGGTTGCAATAAGAGACTTACTTTTCATGCAACTTCTCCTTCCACGTTGGAGCGGTTATCCAAGGATGAGCGTCTTCAGAATCGCCAGGTTGCACCGCCTCCGACGATGTGCAGGGCAGCGTTATCGAAACGGCCTGACAGCGTGTCGCCGGAACGCGCTTTGGTCTGCTCCACGTCCATGTCGCCGAGCCAGACCAGCGTGTACGCCAGATGCAGGTCCAGTCCTTCTTCAATCTGATAGTTCACCCCGGTTGCGAAGCGCCATACCTCGCCCATCGGGTTGTCCACGGTCCGGTCCTTGTCATCCACGGCCGAACTGTCATAGCCCACCCCAAAGCTCCAGCGCAATTGGCGGGTAGACTGGTACTGGGCGCCCACCGAAGCGTGCCAGGTGTCCTTGTACTTGCGATCGACCGTGCGGCTGACCCCGGCAGCATTGGCGTCCACCTCGACTCCGATGTCACCGAACTCGCTCCAGTCCTGCCAACCCAGGCTGCCCAGCAATGTCCACTGCTCGTCCAACTGGTGGGCCACACTGAATGTCGCGGTCTGCGGTACATTCATCTCCAGTTCCAGCGTGTCTACCGCCAGGCGGTTCAGGGCGGCATTGATGAGGGGATTGTTGATGTTGCTGACGTGCGGATTGTCTTCAAACTCCAGTTTCACCTTGCTGGTGTAGGCCAGGCCAATTCGCGTGCGAGGGGCGAGTTGGTAGAGCAGGCCCAGGTTCACCCCAATGCCGAAATCGGTGTCCTTGTATTCGAGTTGGCCATCGGGGCGCTCGACCAATCCCAGCAGGCTGTTATTGATGGCCACCTCGGTGCGGTAATAGCCGAGCATCATGCGCGGGCCGACGCCGACGGTGAGGTCATCGGTGAACTTGTAAGCAAAGGTGGGTTGGAAAGACACACCAATCACTGCTGCTTCCTGGGTGAAGTATCGCCCTGCCCAGTCATCGTCGTAGTTCAGTGCCAGGCCGAAATTACCGTACATGCCGAACCCGATGGCCGAGCGGTCATCGAGCTGGTGGCTGATGAACAGGCTGGCGCCCGGCAGGTATTGCAGGGCATTGCCGCCCTCGTTGCCGTCGAACTGGTTGTTGCTGTCGCGTGAGTAACGCAGGTCGCCAAGGATTACCTGCGCGTTGGCGCTGATCTGCGTGCCAGGCAGCAGGGCGATACCTGCGGGATTGCTCATCAGCACGCTGGGGTCGGTGGCCAGCGCCGCCGAGCCAGCATTGGCCAAGCCGTTGCTTTCCTGGCCGGCCTCATAGATGAAGATGCCTCCGGCTAACAGGTCGCTACTGTGGAGAGCCAACAGGATAACCGGTGCAAGCATCCACCCTTTCGCATGTTCCGCACGATGCGTACTGAAGCTTTTTACGAACACAGTCATTGCCAGCTCCTTTGAACAATGCGCCGTATCGGTTCAGCGTAGGTTTAATGACGCTTAGAGAGCGTAGACGCGGTTACGGAACTGTGCACCTCACCACCTTGGCAGGGCGCAGGGCAGAGATCAAAGGTCCAGCGCCCCTCGGAGCAAGGCGTCAAGCACGCGCGCGACGTCAGCACCATGCTCGTCCAGCAGGCACACCGGCAGCCCGTGCAAGGCCGCCTGCACACCGGCCAGCCCCTCGCCTGTCAAGGCCAGCGGACAAGCAATTTCCATCTGCAGCGAGCGCAGGCGCTTGGCCAAGGCAGGGCTCACCGGTGGCTGCAGCGCGATCACCAGTGCCGCAGGCTGCACCGCTGCACACAGCAGCGGGAGCTCTTCCAGCGGCTGCCCGCAGCCGAGCACGTCGATGCGTTGTCGCTCGCTGCTCAACAGCAGCCCGGCGCACAATACCTGGCATTCGGCTTGACCCTCGGTACCTGCCAGCAGTACCCGTGGGGCGTCGGCCTGGTTCATCTGCAAGCGCAGCAGCAGCCGGGCGCGCAAGAACGTATCGAGAAACAACCATTGGCTACGCTGGCCTGGCGCAGTGCCTGAAGCCAGGTCATGCCAAACCGGCATCAGCACGTCCCGCAGCACCGTGGCCTTTGGCAAAAGTGTGAACAGCTGTCCATGGATCGCTTCCAGCGCCTGCGCATCGAATGCCCTGGAAGCGCGCGCAACGGCGGCGCGCCAGTCGTCAAAGGCCGAGGGCTGCTGCACAGGCGCCTCAGGCTGGCCGGCGAGCCTGTCGCCAACCTTGCTGATGGGCAGGCCGTTGGCGGTCCAGCGCAAGATGTCGCGTATGCGCTGCACATCCTGGGCGGTGTACAAGCGATGGCCGCCCTCGGTGCGCTGCGGGCGAATCAACCCATGACGCCGCTCCCAGGCACGCAAGGTCACCGGATTGATGCCGGTCAGGCTGACCACATCGCGCATGGGTAGCAATTCGGGTGGGGTGGCGTCGGTCATAACGAGGTGTCATCCAGGGGGTGATACATTCTAAACCCAGATGCACCTTCTGCGGCGAGCCTCCTTGGTTCATCATGCAACAAACGGCGCCAAAAGCTTCTGCACCGGAAGCCTTTGGCGCATATCGCATACGAAATATCTGTAGGTGAGCCCCATGATCAACGCAAAACTCCTGCAACTGATGGTCGAACATTCCAACGATGGCATCGTTGTCGCCGAGCAGGAAGGCAATGAGAGCATCCTTATCTACGTCAACCCGGCCTTCGAGCGCCTGACCGGCTACTGCGCTGACGATATTCTCTATCAGGACTGCCGTTTCCTTCAGGGCGAGGATCACGACCAGCCGGGCATCGCAATTATCCGCGAGGCGATCCGCGAAGGCCGCCCCTGCTGCCAGGTGCTGCGCAACTACCGCAAAGACGGCAGCCTGTTCTGGAATGAGCTGTCCATCACACCGGTGCACAATGAGGCGGACCAGCTGACCTACTACATCGGCATCCAGCGCGATGTCACAGCGCAAGTATTCGCCGAGGAAAGGGTTCGCGAGCTGGAGGCTGAAGTGGCGGAATTGCGTCGGAAGCAGGGCCAGGCCAAGCACTGACAAAAAAACCTATACAAGACCGTTGACTTGTATAGATAAAGGCTTAGGCTTCAGTTATACCTGTACAACAACTCAATTTTGTACAGGATTGCCTGGAGCCCAGTATGTCTGCGTACCTACAGCAATTCGCCGAGCGCTTCGCCTGCCTCGATGGGGCTAGCCTCGACACGCTGGATAAACTGTACAGCGACGATGTCACCTTTCGTGACCCCCTGCACCAGATACAGGGGCTGCAGGCCCTGCGCGCCTACTTCCAGCAGTTGTACGCCAACGCCACCGATATCCGCTACACCTTCACCAGCGCCGACGAGGTAAAGCCCGGGCAGGGCTACCTGCGTTGGACACTGCAGTTTTGCCACCCGCGCCTGGCCGGCGGCCAGCCGATCACGTTGCAAGGCTGCAGCTGCCTGCATTGGCGCGACCGTGTGCATTTTCACCAGGACTATTTCGACGCCGGCGCCCTGCTTTATGAGCACCTTCCCGTCATGGGCACTGCGATCCGCTGGCTCAAAGGCAGGCTGGCATGAGCCGCTGCTGGCTGACCGGCGCCAGCAGCGGTATCGGTGCCGCGCTCGCGCAAGTCCTCCTGGAGCAAGGCCACCAGGTCGCCTTGGGCGGGCGCAACGCCCACCGCCTTGCCCCGCTGGCCGAACGGTTTCCTGGGCAGGCATTGCTGGCCATTGGCGATCTTGACAGCCCGGAGCAGGTCGCCGGCATCGCTGCGCATATCGAGCAGGCCTGGGGAGGCCTGGACATGGCCATTCTCAATGCCGGCACCTGCGAGTACCTGGAGCCAGGGCATTTCGATCCGGCGTTGGTCGAGCGCGTCATGCGCACCAACCTGCTGGGCGTCAGCTACTGCCTGGCGGCAGCACTGCCCTTGCTTCGCGCCGGCCAGCGCCCACACCTGGTGGTGATGGGCAGTTCGGTGACCTGGTTGGCCTTGCCCCGCGCTGGCGCCTATGGCGCGTCCAAGGCCGCGGTGCGCTATCTGGTGGAGTCACAGCGAATCGACCTGGATCGCGAGGGCATCGCGGTCACCCTGGTAAGCCCAGGCTTCGTGGACACACCACTGACCCGCCGCAACGATTTCCCCATGCCACAGCTGTGGTCTGCGCAGCGTGCCGCCCGGCATATCGCCAGGCGCCTGCCCCGCCGCCCCCTGGAAATCAACTTCCCCGGCCTTTTCACCTGGGTGTTGCGCCTGCTCGGGGCGCTGCCCGCGCGCGTGCGCCTGGCGCTGGGCCAACGCCTTGCCCGTCATGAACAGGAAAGATGATCCATGCGTATAGCAATCATCGGCAGTGGCATCGCGGGGTTGACCTGCGCCCATTTGCTGTCACGCAAGCACGAAGTCACGGTTTTCGAGGCCGAGCAATGGGTCGGGGGCCACACGCACACCCTTGATGTGGTCTGGAAAGGCCAGCGCCATGCAATAGATACCGGTTTCATCGTCTTCAACGACTGGACGTACCCGCACTTCATCCGCTTGCTCGACCAGCTCAAGGTCCCTTCGCAGCCGACCGAGATGAGCTTTTCCGTGCATGACCCGATCACGGGCCTGGAATATAACGGCCACGACCTGAACACCCTGTTCGCCCAACGCAGCAACCTGGTGTCCCCAGGGTTCTGGGGGATGATCCGGGACATTCTGCGCTTCAACCGTCAGGCACTGGCCGACCTGGACAACCAGCGTATCGATGCAAGCACCACGCTGGGCGCCTACCTTCAGGCGAACCGCTATGGGCAGCGCTTCATCGATCATTACATCGTGCCGATGGGGTCGGCGATCTGGTCGATGTCTCGCGCAGACATGCTCCACTTCCCGCTTGAGTTCTTCGTGCGCTTCTGTCGCAACCACGGCTTGCTGTCAGTCAACCAACGCCCACAGTGGCGGGTGATCAAAGGCGGCTCACGCAGCTATGTCGCGCCGCTGTGCCGACCGTTCGCTGAGCGCATTCGCCTCAACTGCAAGGTTTACCGGGTCGGCCGCGACGAAGGTGGGGTGACTCTTGTGAGCGCGGCCGGCACCGAACGTTTCGACAATGTGGTGTTCGCCTGCCACAGCGATCAGGCCCTGGCACTGCTGGAAAGCCCCAGCAACCAGGAGCGCGCCGTGCTCAGCGCGATCGATTACGCCAGCAACGACGTGGTGCTGCACACCGATACCCGTCTGCTGCCACGCCGCCAGCGCGCCTGGGCCAGCTGGAACTACCGCCTGGGCGGCCCCGAGCAGGCTTCCGCCGCGCTGACCTACAACATGAACATTCTGCAAGGTATCCAGGCACCGACAACTTTCTGCGTGAGCCTCAACCAGACCGCACTGATAGACCCGGCGCAGGTCATCGCCCGCTTCCAGTACGCCCATCCCCAGTACAGCGTTGCCGCGTCCGCCGCGCAAGCGTGCCAGGAGCAACTGCAGGGGCAACAGCACAGTTACTTCTGCGGCGCCTACTGGGGCAATGGCTTTCATGAAGACGGGGTGGTCAGCGCACTGAAAGTGGCCGCGCATTTCGGAGAGCAACTGTGAACAGCAGCCTCTGCCTGGGCTGGATCAGCCACCGTCGGCTGACGCCGCGGGCCCACGCTTTCCGCTACCGGATCGGCATGTTCTACCTGGACCTGGACGAACAAACCTGGCTGATGGGCCTGTCACGCTGGCTGGGGCGCTGGCGCCTGGCGCCGTTGTGCTGGCGCGAGACCGACTACCTGCCCGCCCAGACCCGCCAAGGCGAATCGCTGGCCCAGGCTGCACGCTTGCTGGTCGGGCAGGCGACGGGGCATATGCCCGAAGGCCGGGTACAGCTGCTCACGCAACTGCGGTGCTGGGGGCTGTCGTTCAACCCGGTGAGTTTCTATTTCTGCCATGATCGAGACGGGCGCCTGACCGCGATCCTGATGGAAGTGCGCAACACGCCCTGGCGTGAACGCTTTCACTACGTGCTACCGGTGCAAGGCGACCTTGCCAGGCCCTTCAGCGTCGGCAAGGCCTTCCATGTGTCGCCGTTCATGCCGCTGGACATGGACTATCGCCTGCGCTTTTTCCTGGACGCGCACCATGTGCGCATTCACATGCAGAACTGGCAAGGCGGCACAAAGGTGTTCGAGGCCGACCTCGCCCTGCGCCGCACGCCACTGGATGGAGCAGCGCTGCGCCGGTATGTCCTGAACTTCCCATGGATGAGCCTGCGCACTGTCTCGGCCATCTACTGGCAAGCGCTCCGCCTGTTGCTCAAACGCACGCCCGTGCATGACCACACCGCCTGCCAGGGTGACCTGGCGCTCGGCCAACCTTGCGAGGACCTTGATGATGTCGAATCCCACCCTGAGCGTTAGCAAGTTCGCAGGCCTTGCGCCACTGCTCGGCGGGCTGGCACGAAGCGCCGTGCTCGCCCAGTTGGGCAAGCTGCGTCACGGCCACCTGCGCCTGCTCAGCCACGGGCAGCAATGGAGTTTCGGTGATGCCGACAGCCCCTTGCAGGCGGAGGTGGAAATCCTCGATGACGCCACCTGGAGCCTGATCGCCGGCAATGGCTCGATCGGCGCGGGCGAAGCCTACATCCACGGCTATTGGCGCAGCCCCGACCTGGCGCGGGTGACCCGCCTGTTCGTCGCCAACCTCGAAGTGCTCGACGCGCTCGAGGGCGGCCTGGCCCGCTTGGGCCGCCCTGCCCTGCGCCTGCTGCACCGGCTCAACCGCAACGACAAGCGCGGTGCCCGGCGCAACATTCTGGCGCACTACGACCTGGGCAATGCCCTGTTCGAGCGGCTGCTGGACCCCACCATGATGTATTCGGCTGCGCGGTTCGAACACCCTGACCAATCACTGGAGCAGGCCCAGTTGCACAAGCTGGAGCGCATCTGCCAAAAACTCGAGCTGAGCCCTGAGGATCACCTGCTGGAAATTGGCAGCGGCTGGGGCAGCCTCGCTATCCACGCAGCCACCCGTTACGGCTGCAGGGTCACCACCACGACGCTCTCCGAGGCGCAGTACAGCCATACCCTGGAGCGCGTCAAGGCCTTGGGGCTGGGGCAGCGCGTGCAAGTGCTCCGCGAAGACTACCGCGACCTTCAAGGCACGTTCGACAAACTGGTTTCGATCGAGATGATCGAAGCGGTCGGCCATCGCTACCTGCCGGTGTATTTCCGCCAGTGTGCTTCGCTGCTCAAGCCTGAAGGCCTGATGCTATTGCAGGCGATCACCATCCGCGACCAGCGCTATGCCCAGGCGCAGCGCTCGGTCGACTTTATCCAGCGCTACATCTTCCCCGGTGGCGCCCTGCCTTCGCTGAGCGTGTTGCTCGACACCGCCAGCCGGCACACTGGGTTGAACCTTGTGCACATGGAGGATTTCGGCCTGGACTATGCCCACACCCTGCGACACTGGCGTGAAAACCTGCGTCAGGCACGCACTGCGCTGTCGGACCTTGGCTACGACGACATGTTCCAGCGCCTGTGGGAGTTTTACCTGTGCTACTGCCAGGGCGGTTTCGAGGAACGTACCATCGGCGTAGCGCACCTGCTCTGGGCAGCCCCCCAGGCACGCCGCGCGCCCTTGCCTGGCGGTGCCTGATGCCCAGCCGCTGGCTGATCGCCAATGCCCTCTGGCTGCAAGCCGGCTGGTGGGTCTGCGTGCTGGGCGCCGAACGGCCCTTGTTGTTGCTGCTGGTGATTCCTGGCGTGGCCGTGCACCTGCGCCTGTGCCCGGACGTCAACGCCGAGGTCAAGGCGCTGTTGCGCGTCACCTTTGCCGGGTGCGTGCTCGACAGCGTGCTGGGAGCACTGGGGGTGTTCGGTTTCGACGCCTGGCCCCTGCCGCTGTGGCTAGCGCTGCTGTGGTTGGTGCTGGCCAGCGGGATGCGTCACAGCCTGGCATGGGCCGGCAGGCACTGGCGAATCGGCGCACTGCTGGGGGCGCTTGGCGGCCCCCTGGCCTATGTAGGTGGCGCCAGGCTGGCAGATGTCGCCTTGCCATTGGGCGCGCTGGAAACCGGCCTGCTACTGATGCCGATATGGGCTTTGGCCCTGCCCCTGCTGGCGCGCCTCGCGGCGCGGCGCTGACCGCCGACATCGCTCGGAACAGTAGCGCACCTGCTCCCAACAGCGTGCCCAGCGCTTGCGCCAGGTGAACGGCCGGCCACACACCACGCAAACCTTGCTGGGCAGAAGGCTCTTTTTCACAACGCCTGCCCCGCATCGAGCCGCGCCAGCAATGACTGGCCACGTTGCCACACGGCATCGCGACGGCCAGCAGGCATGCCATCGAGGCTGCGATAGACCAGGGCCAGGCGCGGGTTAGCCGATAGCTGGGGGCGATGGCGAATGAGAAAATGCCAATACAAGGCATTGAACGGGCAGGCCTCCTCTTCGGTCACCTGGTCGACCCTGTAACTGCAAGCCTTGCAATGGTCGGACATGCGCTGGATATAACGACCACTGGCGCAGTAGGGCTTGGACCCCAGGTAGCCGCCGTCGGCGTGCATCACCATGCCAAGCGTGTTGGGCAGTTCGACCCACTCGAAGGCATCCATGTAGACCGCCAGGTACCACTCACAAATCTCGGTTGGCACGATACCGGCCAGCAAGGCGAAGTTGCCGGTAACCATCAACCGCTGAATATGGTGAGCGTAGCCCAACCGCAGGGTCTGCCCGATGGCTTGCGCCATGCAGCGCATGCGGGTGCGCCCGGTCCAGTAGAACGCTGGCAGCGCCCGGTCGTTGTTCAGGTGATTGAGCCCGGCATACGCCGGCATGCGCTGCCAATAGATGCCGCGCACATACTCACGCCAGCCGATCAGCTGGCGAATGAAGCCTTCGGCGGCATTGAGCGGCACACGCCCCTCGCGCCAGGCTTTGTCGACGTCGTCGCACAGACGACGCACATCCAGAAGGCCGATGTTGAGCGCCGCACTGATGCGCGCATGAAACAGGTACGGCTCACCTTCGGCCATCGCGTCTTGGTAGTCCCCAAAAGCCGCCAGGCCGAAATCCAGGAAATGCTGCCAGAGCTGTTGTGCCTCGGCGTGGGTCACGGGGTAGTCGAAACCGTCGACGCCCCCGTAGTGATCGCTGAAGCGCTGGCGCACCAAGGCCACCACCGCTGCCGTGATGTCGTCTGGCGCGAAATGCGCAGCGAACGGGCCACGCAGCTGCCGTGGCAATGGCTTGCGATTGTCGCCATCGAAATTCCAGGCCCCGCCTGCCGGGCTGCCGTCAGGCTCCATGAGCAGGCCGGTTCGCTTGCGCATGCCACGGTAGAAGTGCTCCATACGCAGCTGGCGACGTTCTGTAGCCCAGCGCCCGAAGGCTTCACGGGAGCACAGAAAACGCGTGTCGCGAAACCACACAAGCGGCAGCGCAGCATCACGCAAGGCCTGCTCCAGGCGCCACTCCCCGCACTCGGTCAGGTGGATGTGGGTGGCGCCCAAGGTTTGTTGCCATCGACGCAACTCACCCACGATGCTGCCGCTGTTACCCTCGGCGTCCAGCTTGACATAGTGCACCTGCCATCCCCGTTCACGCAGGGCCTGGGCAAAATGGCGCATGGCGCTGAAGATGAGAACGATCTTCAGCGGATGATGCGGTACGTATCGGGCCTCCCCCTCCACTTCCGCCATCAGGACCGCATCGCGAGCAGGGTCCAGGGACGCCAGACTTGCCAGGTCGAACGACAGTTGGTCACCCAGCACCAGGCCCAGGCGCATCGTCCGGACTACCACTGGCTGGTGAGCGTTACCGGTACGCGCAGCGGCGCAATGGGGCCGTCGCGCTGCCCGCACATCTCATCGTGCACCACCTGCTGCACCAGCATGCACGGCACCGGCGGCAGGTCGGCCAGCAACTGCCGCAGTTCGGTCGTGGAGCGCACGCGCACGGGCTGCCCCTGGGCATCGCTCAATGTCACGGGGCCGGCGTCGGTCAGGGCACGCAGGAGGTAGAAGCCCCCCTCCAGCGACAGCAGTTCAAGTTCCTTGGCTTCGCCGGTCGAAACCAGCTGGGTCAGCGCGTTCAGGTTCATGGTGTGCCCTCTGGCAGGCGGCGGAAGAACAAGGTGATCTGGCCAATCTCCACGCCCAGTTTGCTCATGCTCGAGCGGTTGATCAGGGTGTCGTCATCCATGAGGTACATCCAGTCGTCCAGGTCTACCTGCCAGTGCCGCCCGTCGACTGGCAGATCCAGTTGGTAACGCCATCGCAGCGCGTTGCCCGCCACTTCCCCACGCGCCTCGCCGATCACGTCCCCCGCTGTTCCCCGCCAGCGCCCGGGGCCGTCCGGCACCAGCGTCCAGGTACGCTGCTGGCGTGTGCCATCGCTATAGAGGAAATGCTCGTCGAGGATCAGTCGTTCACCTTCGCGTCGGCTGTCGATGCGCACATGGAATCGCTTGACCACCTCACCGGAACGCTTCTGGAACATCCCCCACGCCTGAACCGGGCGCGAGAAGAACGCCGCCAGGTCCAGCTTCGGCTGCTCCTGGGCATAGTGCTCAATACCGACATTGCCACAACTGCCCAGAAGCAGGCAGGCAGCCAGCAACAGCGCTTTGTACATGTTCAGGCTCCTCGGTCATCGCCAGCCAGCCCAAGCAGCCGCTGACGCAATTGGGGGTCTCTGGCCCGCGGGTCGAGCCAGATGGCGAAGAAGGCCCGGGCGAACACCGGATCGTTGATCGCGTGGCTCAGTTTTCCGTCTACGTAAAAGCGGCAACCCTGCCCCGGCAGGTACAGGCCCGTGATGCGCATGCCAGGGCTCACGTCCACGAATGCCTGCTCTATCGCCCTGGTCCATGCCGCGCGCTGCTGCGCCGTCATGCTGCCGCCATCCAGGCGTTGCATTTCCTTGAGGCTGGCCTTGACCAGCGTGTCCCTGGACAATGACCGGTGATAGAGCAGCTCAAGGGCGAACGGCTGGTTCCAGCCCTGAACCGGGCCAACTGCCCATAACCGGGCGGTATACAGCCGCAGTCCGAACCATGTGAAATCACCGGCGCCCAGCCGTTGCGCCGCAGGCAGCTCCGCTCGCCAGTCTGCCGCCGACGACATGGCGGCTAGCAGCAGGCACAAACAGGTCCAACGTGCGGGGTGCGCCATTCTGACCTCGAGGACTTCGGGAAATATTATACAATAGTAGACTCTTGTACACATATTTGCTGGGGCATGTACAGATTTCAATGCCGAGCATGCACATTTCTGCAAGCCTCGCGCCCCGTTATCGAACACCCATGAAAGTCGAGATAGAAGGAATTGCTCATGCTGTACGTCGTCATGCTCGGTGGACGCCACCCACGGGCGAATATCGAGGTCCACGACGTGGTGTTCGCGCAGGCGGACTCACTTGAACAGGCCTACCCATATCTGCGCCAAGCCTGGTTCGGGAGCCGAACGGGCCTGCACATCGACGCGTGGATGGAAGTCGACGGTATTGACCGCTACCGCGTCGCGTTCAGCCAGGTAGCGCCTGGCCCACATGATCCCAGGCTGTTCTTCATCAACCTTGGCGGCTACGAGCCCGGGGTGTTTGGCGAGGCACACCGCTACCTGCTGGTGGTGGCGAAGGACAAGGCCGAGGCCAGGCAACTGGGCAAACAGCGCCTGCAGGCAGACTGGCTCAAGCCGCATACCGACGCGGTACTGGACGTCGACGATTGCCTGCCGATCGACTGGGTGAACGACCGTTACGTGCACTTGATCGAAGGGCCCCATGCCGGCTTACGGCAGTACAGTGACTATATCCTGCTGTGAGCTCACCCCTGCCAGTTGCAAGAACGTTGGCGGGCATCACAGGACGAGGCGCCAGCGCCCAGCCAAGAGGACACTCCGATGAGCCTGATCAACGACCTTCACACACCCGCCAACGTGCTGGTCTGCGGGGCCAGTGAAGGGATTGGCCTGGCATTGTGCACGCAGCTGCTGGCGCGCGATGACATCGGGCTGGTGTTCGCCGTTTCGCGACGAGCCACCACCAGCCCTGCGCTGGATACCTTGTTCAAGGAACACGGGCGACGGTTGGTTCGCCTCGACTGCGACGCCCGGTCCGAGCAGGCACTGCAAACACAGGCTGCGCAGGTGAGCGCCTGCTGCGACCAGCTGAACCTGGTCTTCAGCACGCTTGGCGTGCTGCAAGAAGGCCCGGCACGGGCTGAAAAAGCGCTGACCCAGCTTGATATGGCGGGGTTGCTGAGTAGTTTCACAACCAACTGTTTCGCCCCTGTTCTGCTGCTCAAGCACTTGCTGCCGCTGCTGCGTCGGCAACCGATGGCCTTCGTCGCCCTGTCTGCGCGAGTCGGGTCGATAGGCGACAATCACCTGGGTGGCTGGTACAGCTACCGTGCCAGCAAAGCCGCGCTCAACCAGCTTCTGCGCACTGCAAGCATCGAGCTGAAGCGACTGAACCCCGCTTCAACGGTACTTGCATTGCATCCCGGAACCACCGACACCCAGCTTTCCCGACCCTTTCAGGGCAATGTGCCGCCGGACAAGCTGTTCTCGCCCGCGTTTGCCGCCACCTGCATCCTGGCGCTTGTGAGCCGTCACGGCCCGGCGCAGAGCGGAACGTTCTGGGCGTGGGATGGCACGCCGATTCCTTGGTGACGTGCACGGAGAGCGCCCGGCCAAGTTGATGAACCAGGCATGCGCGAGAACGGTCAACCCTTTATCTGAAACCGGCAGAAGGAAGGGTGGAACGAATGGTTTCGTTTGATCTGCAACGGATGCTGATAGGCGACTTTCCTTTTACCTTTCTGCTGGAAGTTGCCGTGCGTGTTTCAGCGGCCTTCCTGGCCGTGTTCTTTTTTCTGAAGTTCAGTGGCCGTCGCGGTATCAGACAGCTGTCCCGGTTCGAGCTCGTGGTCATTCTCACCCTGGGCTCAGCGGCCGGCGATGTGACCTTTTACGAAGATGTACCGCTGCTTCCGGTGGCCGTGGTTTTCCTCACACTGTTCATGCTTTACCGAGGAACGGTCTACCTCATGAGGCGAAACAGAACCTGCGAGGCCTGGATCGACGGGCTGCCAGTCACGGTAGTGAAAGATGGCATGTACGAAATCCATTCGCTGCGTCACATGAACATTTCACCGAATGAGCTGTTCATGGAGCTACGCCAGCAAGGTGTCGAGCACCTGGGCCAGGTTCGACTGGGCCTTCTGGAAACCGATGGCGACCTCAGTTTGTATTTCTACAACCAGCAAGACACACGTCCCGGCCTCTCAGTGCTGCCGTTCGAGCATCGCCCAGAGTACAGATCACCGCCCGGCGCCGGGTTGCATTGCTGCGTGAACTGCGGTTTTCCGGCCTACCATGAGCCTCACGACACCCTGGCGTGTTCACGTTGCGCTCATACAGTCTGGTCGCCTGCATTGGATACCGTACGCAACCGTTAGCCTGTTCTCCCCATACCGCCAAGCATCGAGCAGGAACTTTGCTCGCTGTTTGCAGGCCCTTATGAAAGGCCTATCAGCACGAGGAGAGAATGATGAGTGCACAACTGAACGGCAAGCGCGTGGCCTTTCTGGTCACCGATGGTTTTGAACAGGTGGAACTGACCGGCCCGCGTGAAGCGTTGGAAAACAGCGGCGCAGTGGTCGATATCCTGAGCGAGAAAGAAGGCACGGTACGTGGCTGGAACCATGACGAACCCGCCGACGGGTTCAGCGTGGATGCGACTTTCGACAGTGCACAGCTTGACCTCTACGATGCCCTGGTGCTGCCTGGCGGTGTACAGAACTCGGACACGATTCGCTTGATGCCCGGCGCGCAGAAGCTGCTAAAAAGCCATGATGCGGCCGGCAAGCCGCTGGCGGTCATCTGTCACGGCGCGTGGCTGCTGATATCGAGCGGGCTGGCCAACGGTAAGCGGATGACCAGCTACAAAACCTTGCAAGATGACATTCGTAATGCGGGCGGTACGTGGCTGGATGAACCAGTGGTGGTCGATGGCAACCTCATTACCAGCCGCCAGCCGGATGACATCCCCGCTTTCAATGAGCAGTTGATCAAGGCATTGGCAGGCTAAGCCTGATGCTCTTCAGCGCGTGCTGGCCGCCCATGGCACCGACCAGCACGCGCTGGTCACGCCAGCTGGATGAAAACCGAATAGCTGCCCAGCAAAACCCAGAAGCACAGGAAAATCCAGGGCGTGCGCAAGGAAAACAGCAGCGATTTACGGTGCCCTGCCTGAGAGGTTTCGGCCTCGCAGAACAGCGGCGACTCGTCATAGGCCAGGCCCATCATCGGCTCGCTGCGCAGCAGGTGGCTCTGCTTCATCTGCCAGTGCTCGATAATCCGGAAGGCCGCGCGGATGCCAGGCCAGGCATTCAGTGTACTGAGCACGCCGAGCAGTGCGAGAAAAGCCGGCACCATCAAGGTGAACATCTCGCCCCAGCCTGGGTTCAGGTTGCCCATCGATGACACATAGGCAATCACCAGGAACGACTGGGCAGCAAGATAAGCGTCAGTGCGGTTGGCCAGGATGGTGGTCTCATACTGAATTTCGCGTCGATAGAAATCCAGTCGCTCTTTGGGCGTACCGAACATCCTCTCGCTCGTCTGGTCGATCTCATGCTCCGGCGTGGAAGGCGTGATGATTCGAGGCACTGCAGGCTCCTTGATAACGTGGGCCTCACCCATGCCAGCAAGCCCCGTCAGCGGTAGAGCCAGGCGGTTGGTAAAAATTCATTGGAAGTGGGTGCATCAACCGCTCGTCGCTCAGCACGAAGATCCACTTCAACACTGCCTTGGCGCGCCTTTCGAACGGAAATGAGCGTTTCAACCTGCAGGAGCTTCCAGCATGAGCGACTACCCTACCCCTCCATTCGCCTCCCAACCGCAAAGCGTTCCAGGTTCCCAGCGCAGGATGGAGCCGTATCCGGACTGTGGCGAGCAGAGCTACACCGGCAACAATCGCCTCGAAGGCAAGATCGCCTTGATAACCGGTGCTGACAGCGGCATCGGCCGTGCGGTAGCGATTGCCTATGCCCGGGAAGGCGCTGACGTAGCCATTGCCTATCTGAATGAACACGAAGATGCGCAGGAAACCGCGCGCTGGGTCAAAGCGGCTGGCCGCCAGTGCCTGCTGCTGCCCGGCGACCTGGCACAGAAACAGCATTGCCATGACATCGTCGACAAGACCGTGGCGCAGTTTGGTCGCATCGATATCCTGGTCAACAATGCCGCGTTCCAGATGGCCCATGAAAGCCTGGACGACATTGACGACGATGAATGGGTAAAGACCTTCGATACCAACATCACCGCCATTTTCCGCATCTGCCAACGCGCTTTGCCCTCGATGCCAAAAGGCGGCTCGATCATCAACACCAGCTCGGTCAACTCTGACGACCCGTCACCCAGCTTGTTGGCCTATGCGGCCACCAAAGGGGCCATTGCCAATTTCACTGCAGGCCTTGCGCAATTGCTGGGCAAGCAGGGCATTCGCGTCAATAGCGTCGCGCCCGGCCCGATCTGGACACCGCTGATACCGGCCACCATGCCTGATGAGGCGGTGAGAAATTTCGGTTCCGGTTACCCGATGGGGCGGCCGGGTCAACCTGTGGAGGTGGCGCCAATCTATGTCTTGCTGGGGTCCGATGAAGCCAGCTACATCTCGGGTTCGCGCTACGCCGTGACAGGGGGCAAACCTATTCTGTGAAAGTGCTGCCGGGGCCTGCTGACGCGGGCCTCGGTGCCACATCGAGGAAGAGGAAGAAGAGCTCTTCCCCACCGCGAAAAAACTGCTCGGAAAAGACCAACTGGAAGAGCTGGGGCTCGCCATGCAAGCCCAGAAAAAACTGCTGAAGGGTGAGCAACGGGCCGCGTGAATCAAAGGCGCCAGGCCAGGTCGGGCACGATCGACCCGCCCTGGTGCCATGGGTTAATGTTGGGGACTCGCTTCGATGGAGAGCTGGATCGACTTGCTGGAGTGGCCGGCCATGCTGGTCACGGTGGTGGCAGCCTGGTGCATCGGGTCGCACCGCCCAGGACGGCGCATGGTGGGCTTCTGCTGTTTTATCGCCAGCAACATACTGTGGTCAGTCTGGGGGTGGCATGCCCAGGCCTGGGCTTTGATTGTGCTGCAGCTTGTGTTGTGCGTCATGAACCTGAGGGGATGGCGCAAGAATAAAAGCGCTTCAACGAAAGCGCAGGTCACACTTGCCGAGCATCCCTTCGCACCGCCTGAGGAGGGACGCCAAACCCACGGATGAACACCTCGCGCATGTGCCGGCGGTCCCTGAACCCGGTTTCCTTGGCCACCACCTCCAGGCTGTGCCGGCTCTGCTCGATCATCAGCCGGGCAGCCTCGAGCCGCAGGCCCTCGATGGCCTTGGCGGGTGATTGCCCGGTCTCGGCAGTGAATACACGGGTGAACTGCCGCGGGCTCAGGTGCGCCACCTGGGCCAGTTCTTCCACGCTCAATGGGCGGCTGAGGTGGCCGCGCGCGTAATCCAGCGCGCTCTGGATACGGTCAGTCCTGGGCGACAGCGACAATAACTCGGAATGTTGGGACTGCCCACCAGAACGGCGTTGATGCATGACCATCTTGTGCGCCACCGACCTGGCTATCTCGTTGCCCAGATCCTTTTCCACCATGCCCAGGGCCATGTCCAGGGCGGCGGTCATCCCGGCGGACGTCCATATCGACCCATCGACGATGAAGATCCGGTCTTCCTCGACGTCGATCTTCGGATGTAACTCACGCAACTTGTTCGCGTAGGCCCAGTGGGTTGTAGCACGCCGCCCATCCAGCACCCCGGCCTGCGCCAGTACGAAACAGCCGGTGCAAAGGCCCGCAGTGCGCCGCGCAGCGTCGACGAAGCCCCGCACGCTGTCCAGCACCTCTTCACCGGGCGACGTCAACGGCGTCAGCGTACCCGTCACCATCCAGGTGTCGGCCAGGCCAGGGGCGGCCAAAGGTAGCGTCTCGACAGACATCCCCAACGAGGAGCGCACCGTGCCGCCACCGACAGAAAAGTTCTCGAGCCTGTAAACCGCTTTGCCGGCGACAAGGTTGGCAAACTCGAACACGGTTTGCGTTGCCAGGGACATGATTTGAAAGCCTTCGGTTAACAAATAGCCGACCCGGTGCATGGTTGAACCCCACTGAGCAATGTCCTGAAACACTACCATATACGTCCTTTAAGACAATAACCGTCTTCTGCATCATGGCTCCACCCACTCAAAGCAACGGAGTATCACCATGGCACAGGCATTCAAAGGCACCGCGCTTGTCACCGGCGCTTCCACCGGCATCGGTTCGCTCTACGCAGAGCAGTTGGCACGCCGCGGTTATGACTTGGTACTGGTGGCCCGCAACCGGGAACGCCTCAACGCATTGGCGGGCCGGCTCACCACCGAAACCCGGCAGAACGTGGAAGTGCTCCCGGCCGACCTGGCCAATACAGATGACCTTGCCAAGGTAGAACGCAAACTGCGCGAAGATGCCAGCATCAGCATGCTGGTGAACAACGCCGGCATCGGCACCCATACCAGCCTGCTGGAAAGCGATGTCGAGCGCATGGCCGAAATGATCAGCCTGAACGTGACCGCCCTCACCCGCCTGACCTATGCGGCTGTACCTGGCTTTGTGGCGCGTGAGCGGGGGGCGATCATCAATATCTCGTCCATCGTCAGCCTGGCGCCAGAACTGCTCAACGGCGTCTACGGCGGCAGCAAGGCGTACGTCACTGCGTTCACCCAGTCCTTGAACAAGGAGCTGGCAGGCAAGGGGGTGCAGGTGCAGGCGGTACTGCCCGGGGCCACCGCCACTGACTTCTGGCAAATCGGCGGCTTACCGGTCGAAAACCTCGACCCCGGCATCGTGATGTCGGCCCAGGACTTGGTGGACGGTGCGCTGCAGGACTTCGACAACGGGGTGCTGATCTCCTTGCCGTCAATGCAAGATCTGCAAGCCTTCGACCAATACGAAGCTGCCCGCCAGGCCTTGTTCGGCCAATTGTCCAGCAACCAGCTTGCACCGCGGTACAGCGCCAGCTGACGGTTGCGCGTGAGGCGCTTAAGCTTGGTAACGAGCGCCTCACACCATTTTCACTGAAGGAGAGAAAGTCTTGCGCTATTTGGCCAGTTTATCGCCTTAATCGAAACGACTAGCCTGAGCTCACTTTTCCCCTACCCAAGAGGTTGCGCCAATGAAGGCTGTCGTTTACACCCAACCCGGTTTGCCGATCCAGGACCCGCAGTCGTTGTATGACGCGCAGTTGCCCGAACCCAAGACGGGAGCCCGGGATCTGCTGGTCGAGGTAAAGGCCATTGCTGTCAACCCGGTCGACACGAAAATCCGCGCGAGCCGCGGCGGTGAGCAACCACAGGTTCTCGGCTGGGATGCGGTTGGCGTTGTTCGCGAGGTTGGGCCAGAGGTCACGCTGTTCCAACCTGGCGATGAGGTTTTCTACGCCGGTGCCATCGACCGTGCTGGCAGCTACAGTGAGCGCCATGTGGTGGACGAGCGTATCGTCGGACACAAGCCCCGCAGCCTGGACAATGCCAGTGCCGCAGCCCTGCCCCTCACCTCCATCACCGCATGGGAGCTGCTGTTCGACCGCCTGGGTGTTGAAGAAAACGGGGGCCAGGGCCAAAGCCTTCTGGTGATCGGAGCCGCCGGCGGGGTGGGCTCGATCCTGGTCCAGCTCGCCAGCAAACTCACGCAGCTGGTTGTCATCGGCACCGCTTCAAGGCCTGAAACCCAGGCCTGGGTCAAGGAACTGGGGGCACATCATGTCATCGATCACACCAAACCGATCCCCCATCAACTGGAAGCGCTCAAGTTGAACCCGGTCGATCATGTGATCAGCCTGACCCATACCGACACCTACCTCCCCCAACTGGTCGAAGTGCTACGTCCACAAGGCAAGCTCGCGTTGATCGACGACCCGGCACAACTGGATGTCATGCCGCTCAAGCGCAAATCCCTTTCCCTGCACTGGGAGCTCATGTTCACGCGTTCGCTGTACCAGACCGAGGACATGATCAAGCAGCATCAACTACTCGATCGCATTTCACAGCTGGTCGATGATGGCGTGCTCAAGACTACCCTCGGTGAGCACTACGGCACCATCAACGCCGAGCACCTCAAACGCGCTCACGCCTTGATCGAGAGCGGGAAAGCACGCGGCAAGATTGTTCTGGAAGGTTTCTGATCGCGTTCCGGTTCCGAGGCAAGGCTCAGCTTTCATGACCACCCCGGACTCCGCCTCGCGAATGCACAAGCCGTGAACCATCACCTGAAAGGAACGTTTCACGGCGGCTGCCGGCATCCTCAAGGCTTTACAGTGCGCCCTTTTTTCCACTGCGCTCTGGAGACACCTTCAGAGTAACCGGTGACACCGATCGCAACCTGCTGAATGCGGCCGCCATGCTGAAGGAAGGCCTCGACCTGCTCGCAGATGCGCACATGGGCTTTTTGGGCCGCGTTGGGGTACGTCTGGGACATGTTGGCATCTCGGTTATGAGCCACTGAACGACAGTCACCCGAGCAGGCACTATACACCCTGCATTGCCATCAGGGCCTGAAGCCTGCCAAAAC
>NZ_JBICMK010000058.1:0-17341 GCF_043106315.1 Pseudomonas sp. FYR_5
CGTAGGAGCGGGTTTACCCGCGAAGCGCCGCGCGGGCGGCGCTCGATCTCACAGGCACTGCAAGGGTTGTGGCGGACACATCTCACCGCCAACACCCTCTCAAAACAGCCCCCTCCCCCTACAACAGCAACCACCAAACCCCAAAAACAAAGCGGGGAGGCCTACCAGCCTCCCCGCTTCTATATAGCTACACCATCCAGGCAATCACTCAGCCTTGAGGGTAACCCGGCCAAACGACTTCTTGCCCGCCTGGCACACATGGGTAGCACCAAGGACAAACATGAAGTCCTTGTCGACCACTGCACCATCAACTTTCACCGCGCCGCTATTCAGCAAGTCTCGCGCCTGTGCCGAGTTCTTGACCAGACCAGCCCGGTTCAGCACCGCAGCAATTGGCAGGTCTTCCGCCGCAGCCACTTCGATCTCCGGCAAGTCCTCCGGCAGCTCGCCTTCCTTCATACGGTTACCGGCAGCACGGTGAGCACTGGCCGCAGCCTCCTCACCATGGAAGCGCGCCACAATTTCTTCCGCCAACTTGATCTTGATGTCACGCGGGTTGGCGCCGTTGGCGACGTCGGTACGGAACTGCTCGATTTCTTCCATCGAACGGAAGCTCAGCAGCTCGAAGTAACGCCACATCAGGGTATCCGGGATAGACACAAGCTTGCTGTACATCACCCCCGGCGCTTCCTGGATGCCGACATAGTTACCCAGCGACTTGGACATCTTCTTCACGCCGTCGAGCCCTTCGAGCAGTGGCATGGTCACGATGTTCTGCGCTTCCTGACCATAGGCGCGCTGCAGCTCGCGCCCCATCAGCAGGTTGAACTTCTGATCGGTACCACCCAGCTCTACATCCGCCTTCAGCGCCACCGAGTCGTAGCCTTGCACCAGCGGGTAGAGGAACTCGTGGATGGCAATCGGCTGATTGGTGGTGTAGCGCTTGTCGAAGTCGTCACGCTCCAGCATGCGCGCCACAGTGTACTGCGACGCCAGACGAATGAAGTCAGCGGGGGTCAGCTTGTCCATCCAGGTGGAGTTGAACGCGACTTCGGTCTTGGCAGGATCGAGGATCTTGAACACCTGCTGCTTGTAAGTCTCGGCGTTATCCAGCACCTGCTCACGCGTCAGCGGCGGGCGGGTGGCACTTTTGCCACTGGGGTCGCCGATCATGCCGGTGAAATCACCGATAAGGAAGATGACCTGATGACCCAGCTCCTGGAACTGACGCAGCTTGTTGATCAGCACCGTGTGACCAAGGTGCAGGTCAGGTGCAGTCGGGTCGAAGCCAGCCTTGATGCGCAGAGGCTGGCCGCGCTTGAGCTTCTCCACCAGTTCCGACTCGACCAGTACTTCTTCCGCACCGCGCTTGATAAGCGCCAGCTGCTCTTCAACCGACTTCATAGACAAACCCGCAAGGCTCAGATTCAGGGGGAGCCAACCATACAAGATCGGCTGTCAAATACAAGTTTCGCAAAGGAATGTGACCCGGGGACAGGCTTGCGGCGTCTACGCGCCCTTGCGTGAAAATGGATTTGGTTATATTTTATACAGTTATTTCATCTTCATCATGTCATTCATCTTTTCCATTTCACTTTTTCAAAGTCACCTTGCCTATGACCAACGAACCGCCTAAAGCGCCCCCGCTTTATCCGAAAAGCCATCTGTTGGCCGCCAGCGGCATTGCCGCCCTGCTCAGCTTGGCTCTACTGGTATTTCCATCCAGCGAAGTGGAAGCCAAGAAAACCACCCTCAACCTCGAGCTGGAGAGCCCTGCCGAGCAGTTGAAAGACGAGACCCGTGCTGCGGCACTGGTGCAGGCAGAACGCGGGCAAAACTCGCCTTTCGTCCAGATCGAAGACGCAGCCCCCGAGACTCAGAAGGCCGAACAGAAAGCCCCGGCCGCCGAAGCTACCAAAGAACCAGGCCACCGCGAGATCACCGTGGCCCGTGGCGATACACTGTCAACCCTGTTCGCCAAGGTTGGCCTGCCGGCCAATGCAGTGCATGACCTGCTGGCAAGTAACAAGCAGGCCAAGCAGTTCAGCCAGCTCAAGCACGGCCAAGTGCTGCAGTTCGAGCTCGACAAGGATGGCCAACTGGCCAGCCTGAGCAGCAAGGTCAGCAGCCTCGAAACCATTCACCTGACCAAGACTGCCAAGGGCTACACCTTCAATCGTGAAGTCAGCAAGCCGGTGGTGCGTACCGCCTATGCCCACGGTGTGATCAAGAGTTCGCTGTCGGCATCAGCCCAACGCGCCGGCCTGTCCCACAGCATGACCATGAGCCTGGCCCGCGTGCTGGGTTACGACATCGACTTCGCTCAGGATATTCGCCCGGGCGACGAATTCGACGTGGTCTATGAGCAGAAAGTGATAGACGGCAAGGTTGTCGGTACCGGCAATATCCTGTCCGCCCGCTTCACCAACCGCGGCAAGACCTATACCGCCGTGCGCTATACCAACAAGCAGGGCAACACTAGCTACTACACCGCCGACGGCAACAGCCTGCGCAAGGCCTTCATCCGTACCCCGGTCGACTTCGCCCGCATCAGCTCGCGCTTTTCCGCCGGCCGCAAGCACCCGATCCTGAACAAGATCCGCGCCCACAAGGGCGTCGACTACGCAGCTCCCCGCGGTACACCGATCAAGGCAGCTGGTGACGGCCGTATCGAACTGGCCGGTCGCCGAGGCGGCTACGGCAATACCGTGATTATCCAGCACGGTAACCGTTACAAGACGCTGTATGGCCATATGCAAGGCTTCGCCAAGGGCATCAAGACCGGCAGCACGGTCAAGCAGGGCCAGATCATTGGCTATATCGGCACCACTGGCCTGTCTACCGGCCCACACCTGCACTACGAGTTTCAGGTCAACGGCGTGCACGTCGATCCGCTGAGTCAGAAAGTGCCGATGGCCGACCCGATCGCCAGAAACGAGCGCCAGCGCTTCTTGCAGCAGAGCCAACCACTGATTGCCCGTATGGACCAGGAAAAGGCAACTCTGCTCGCAGCGAACAAGCGCTAAGCCATGGCGCTCTATCTGGGGGTGATGTCCGGCACCAGCCTTGATGGCCTGGACATTGCCCTGGTCGAACAAGACGAGCAGCTTGAGCTGCTCGCCACCCATTACCTGCCAATGCCCAACGACTTGCGTCAGGAGCTGCTTGCCCTGTGCAGCAGCGGCCCTGACGAGATCGCACGTGCGGCGCTGGCAGAAAACCGCTGGGCTAGCCTGGCAGGCGAAGGTATCCACCAATTGCTGGCTCGCCAAGGCCTGAAGGCGGAAGCCATCCGCGCCATTGGCAGCCACGGCCAGACCATCCGCCACGAGCCGGCACGTGGTTTTACCGTGCAGATCGGCAACCCGGCGCTGCTCGCCGAGCTTACTGGCATCAGTGTGGTCGCCGACTTCCGCCGCCGCGATGTGGCAGCCGGCGGCCAAGGCGCGCCGCTGGTGCCTGCCTTCCACGAAACCCTGTTCAGCCACCTTGGCCAGCGACTGGCAATCCTGAACGTGGGCGGCTTCAGCAACCTGAGCCTGATCGAACACGATAAACCGGTCCACGGCTTCGACTGTGGCCCGGGTAATGTGCTGCTGGACGCCTGGATCGAGCGAAAACTTGGCCAGGCCTACGATACCGATGGTGCCTGGGCTGCCTCAGGGGTTGTGCAAGCCGGCTTGCTCAACGCGTTGCTCAGCGACCCGTTCTTCGCCGGCAGCGGCCCGAAGAGCACCGGCCGCGAGGTATTCAACCTGCCTTGGCTGGATGCTCACCTGGCCCGCCTACCCGTTTACCGCGACGAAGACGTACAGGCAACACTGCTGGAGCTGACCGCTCGCAGCATCATCGAGTCGTTGAGCAACGCCCAGCAAGCCACTGAAGCGCTTCTTGTATGTGGTGGTGGCGCACGTAACGGTGCGCTGATGGCCCGCCTCGGTCAGTTGTTACCCGAAGCCCATGTCGCCAGCACTGGCGCCCATGGTGTGGACCCGGATTGGGTCGAGGCCATGGCCTTTGCCTGGCTGGCCCATTGCTGCCTGGAAGGCATCGCTGCCAACCGCCCCACCGTTACTGCCGCCAAAGGGTTGCGCATACTGGGCGCGATCTACCCGGCATGACCGCTTCGCCAGAAAGCAAAACGCCGCGCAATTGCGCGGCGTTTTGCTTTCTGGCGAAGCCTCAGATCGAGAACGACGAGCCGCAACCACAGGTGGTGGCGGCATTCGGATTCTTGATAACGAAACGCGAACCTTCCAGGCCTTCCTGGTAGTCCACTTCGGCGCCGGCCAGGTACTGGAAGCTCATCGGGTCGACCACCAGGGAAACGCCCTCGCGCTCGACGATGGTGTCATCTTCGGCCACATCTTCATCAAACGTAAAGCCATACTGGAAGCCCGAGCAACCACCACCGGTCACGAACACCCGCAGTTTCAGACGTTCATTGCCTTCCTCATTGACCAGGTTTTTCACCTTCTGGGCTGCCCCATGGGTGAACTCCAGGCCGGTAGGGGTGAAGGTTTCGACACTCATGTTGATTCTCCCGGCGCGGTAGCCGCCATAAAACTCGATGACGCGCATTATCCGCTTTCCCGAGAAAATCGGTCAAGAATTGTGCGGCTTTAGTCGCGACATACAAAAAGGCCCGCACGACGCGGGCCTTTTCGAACGCTGGCTGCTTACGGCAGCAAGCCGGCATGGGCCAGGCCCATGCGCTCATCCAGGCCGAACAGAATGTTGAGGTTCTGTACCGCCTGGCCGGAGGCGCCCTTGACCAGGTTGTCGATCACCGACAGCACCACCACCAGGTCACCACCCTGCGGACGATGAACCGCAATGCGACAAACGTTGGCGCCGCGCACGCTGCGGGTTTCCGGATGGCTGCCAGCTGGCATCACGTCGACGAACGGTTCGTCGGCGTAGCGCTTCTCGTACAGCGCCTGCAGGTCGACCGAGGTATCGACCACATTCGCGTACAGGGTGGCATGGATGCCGCGGATCATCGGCGTCAGATGCGGCACGAAAGTCAGCCCGATGTCCTTGCCCGCGGCCAGGCGCAAGCCTTGGCTGATCTCCGGCAGGTGGCGATGGCCCTTCACCGCGTATGCTTTCATGCTTTCGCCGGCTTCGCAGAACAGCGAGCCCACTGCCGCACCACGGCCTGCACCGCTGACGCCCGACTTGCAGTCGGCGATCAGGCGCGACGGGTCAGCCAGCCCTGCTTCCAGCAGCGGCAGGAAGCCCAGCTGGGTGGCGGTCGGATAGCAACCCGGCACAGCGATCAGGCGAGCCTGGCGGATCTTCTCGCGGTTGACTTCAGGCAGGCCATACACAGCGTCCTTGAGCAGCTCTGGCGCGCCATGGGGCTGACCGTACCACTTGCCCCACTCGGCCGCATCCTGCAGGCGGAAGTCGGCCGACAGGTCGATCACCTTGGTACCGGCCGCCAGCAGCTCACCAGCCAGGGCGTGGGCAACACCATGCGGCGTGGCGAAGAACACCACATCGCAGGCAGCCAAAGCCTTGCTGTCCGGTACGCTGAACGCCAGCCCGTCATAGTGGCCGCGCAGGTTCGGGTACATGTCCGCCACCGCCACGCCCGCCTCGGAGCGCGAAGTGATGACCGCCACTTCGGCCTGTGGATGCTGTGCCAGCAGACGCAACAGTTCGACGCCGGTGTAACCCGTGCCGCCGACGATACCGACCTTGATCATAACGCTTGCCCCTTATCAACGAGCCGTCTGGAAAGCGCACGATAATAGGGGCGCGGGGCGCCTGTAACAACTCTTCGGGTGACCCTTCGGGCGCTTGACCACTACTATCTGACGACCGTGATTACCTGAAGGAACTCCTCCATGCTTTACCTATGGATCAAAGCGCTGCATATCGTCAGCGTGGTCTGCTGGTTCGCCGGCCTGTTCTACCTGCCCAGGCTGTTCGTCTACCACGCCCAGAGCCAGGACAGCATCAGCCAGGATCGCTTCGTGACCATGGAGCGCAAGCTGTACCGCGGCATCATGAACCCGGCGATGATCGCCACCTACGTTTTTGGCATCTGGATGCTGTACCTCACCCCCGGCTGGCTGAGCCAGGGATGGCTGCATGCCAAGCTCACCCTGGTCATCCTGCTGACCGGCTACCATCACGTGTGCGGTGCCCAGCGCAAACGCTTCGCCAACGGCACCAACACCCGCAGCCATGTCTACTATCGCTGGTTCAACGAAGTGCCCGTGCTGATCCTGCTGGCTATCGTAATTCTGGTGGTGGTGAAACCGTTCTGACATAGCCACCCGCTCAAGGAGCCTTGCCATGTCGCTACCTGCCTCGCTCGAACAACGCCTGCGGCTGCCCGTGGTTGCTGCGCCGATGTTCCTCATCTCCAACCCCCAACTGGTGCTGGCCTGCTGCGCCAACGGCGCGGTTGGCAGTTTCCCGGCCCTGAACCAACGCGATAGCGCGGGCTTCAAGGCCTGGCTGGAAGAGATCGAGGCTGGCCTGGCTCAACTGCAGGCGCCAGCGCCCTACGCCGTCAACCTGATCGTCCACCCGACCAACCCGCGCCTGCAGGCCGACCTAGCCTTGTGCGTGGAGCACCGGGTGCCGATCGTCATCACCAGCCTGGGCGCGGTGAAGGAAGTGGTCGATGCCGTACACAGCTACGGCGGCCTGGTGTTTCATGATGTCACCACCCGCCGGCATGCCGAAAAGGCCGCCGAAGCTGGTGTCGATGGCCTTATCGCCGTCGCCGCAGGCGCGGGCGGCCATGCCGGCACCTGGAGCCCGTTCGCCCTGGCCGCAGAAATTCGCCAGTTCTTCGACAAGACCCTGCTGCTGGCTGGCTGCATTAACCACGGCCACGAAATCCTGGCCGCACAACTGCTGGGGGCGGACCTGGCGTACATGGGCACGCGCTTCATCGCCACCACAGAAAGCCAGGCTCAGGGCGCCTACAAACAGATGCTGCTGGATGCCCATGCCGCCGACATCATCCACACACCCGTGGTGTCCGGTATCCCCGCCAGCTTCCTGCGTCAGAGCCTGGAGCAGGCCGGCTACGACATGAACGCCCTCAAGGGGGGGCACGTGCAAGGCAAGCTCAAGCCGATCGATGACGAAGCCAAGGCCTGGAAGACCGTATGGTCAGCGGGCCAGGGCGTCGGAGCCATCCATGACCTGCCCAGCGCCAGCGCATTGATCGAGCGCCTGCATGGCGAGTACCGACAAACCCTGGAACGCTGCCAGGTTTTGCGGGACCGCGCCCTGTAGCAAAAGGCAACACCTTGCACGGGCAAGTTGTACACTAGGCGCCCTCTTCCGCCCCCAGGAGCCTTGCATGACCCGTTACGCCATGATCACTGGTGCTTCCAGCGGCCTGGGCCTGGCCTTGGCGGAAGCGCTGGCACGGCGCGGGCGCAACCTGATCCTGGTGGCACGCCAACGAGAAACGCTGGAGCCTGTCGCCATGGAGCTGACCCAGCGTTTCGGTGTCGAGGTGCTGTTCCGCGCCTGCGACCTCAGCCAGCCGTTGCGCCTTTCAGGCTTCGTGCTAGAGCTGGAAGAAGGTGAGCGGCGTATCGATTTGCTGGTCAACTGCGCGGGCTTGCGCACCTATGGGCCGTTCCTGGCCCATGAATGGGCAGACGAACAAGACCTGCTGGAGGTCAACGTGCTGGCCCTGAGCCGCCTGTGCCACGCCATCGGTAACCTGATGGCTGTGCAGGGTGGCGGGCAGATTCTCAACGTCGCCGGCCTGGCCGGGGTGGCGCCTGGCCCATGGATGGCCGCCTATGCCGCTAGCAAGGCCTACGTGTTGAGCTTTTCCCAGGCCCTGCGCGAAGAACTCAAGCGCACCGGCATCAAGGTCTCTGTACTGTGCCCTGGCCCAGTACGTTCCGCACGCCGGCGCATTGCGCGGCTAGATGGCAAGTCGCGCTGTCTCAGCGCCGAGGAAGTGGCGCTGTACACCGTACGGGCGCTGGACAAGAACCGCGCACTGATCATGCCCGGCCGGCGCAACCGCTGGCTGGCGTTCGCCCCGCGTTTGCTGCCGCGCTGGCTGGTGCGCAAGCTGGCTGGGGCCATCCACCGCCGCTATTGCCCCATCGGTATGGAATAGCCACTGGGCGAGCGGCGCCCGGCTGAGTACACTCGGCCCGACCCTCACCATGGAGCAAGTGCTGTGGACGATCTATTCCTCAAAATCATCAACCGGGAAATCCCGGCAGATATCATCTATGAAGACGACCAGATCCTGGCCTTCAAGGACATTGCACCCGCGGCACCGGTACATTTTCTGGTCATCCCGAAAAAGCACATTCGCACCCTCAATGACCTGACCGAAGAAGACAAGGCCCTGGCTGGCCACATCTTGTTCACCGCCCAGCGCCTGGCTGTCGAACAAGGCTGCGAGGAAGGTTTCCGCGTGGTCATGAACTGCAACCCCAAAGGCGGCCAGACCGTCTACCACATCCATATGCACGTGCTTGGCCAGCGCCAGATGAACTGGCCGCCGGGCTGACCCACGGCAAGCGACCCCGCCGCTATTGCGGTAAACTGTCGGGCACATTCTTGCGGAGGTGCCCGATGGCTACCGAACGTCACTACTCGCCGCTCGACCGCTTGTTGCTGCAGGCCGATACTGCCATGCGCACCTTGCTGCCATTCAGCGGCCAACCCGCCCGGCCATCGCCGGCCATCGTCCAGCCAGATGCCGACCTGGACGAGCAACAGGCCCGTCATATTGCCGGGCTGATGCGCATCAACCATACCGGTGAAGTCTGCGCCCAGGCGCTGTACCAAGGCCAGGCCCTGACCGCCAAGCTCCCGGAAGTGCGCAAGGCCATGGAGCATGCCGCCGAGGAAGAAGTGGATCACCTGGCCTGGTGCGAACAGCGCATTCGCCAGCTGAACAGCCACCCGAGCGTGCTCAACCCGCTGTTCTACGGCATGTCGTTCGGCATCGGCGCACTCGCCGGACTGGTCAGCGACAAGGTCAGCCTGGGCTTCGTCGCCGCTACCGAACATCAGGTGTGCAAGCACCTCGACGAGCACCTGGAGCAATTGCCGCACGAAGATGAAAAATCCCGAGCCATTCTCGAGCAAATGCGCATTGACGAAGAGCAACACGCCGAGTCTGCACTGGAAGCCGGTGGTTATCGCTTTCCGGCCCCCGTCCGCTTTGGCATGAGCTTGCTGGCCAAGGTCATGACCAAGAGCACATACCGCATCTGAAGGTATCACCATGACGGATCGATTCGACGCCAAGGACCTGGCGCGCGCCGTGCAAGCAGGCATTCTCCAGCCGGGTCAGGATCAAAGCCTGCTGGCATTCCTGCGCCAGCAACCCGCACCTCGTGGCAGCTTCCAGCTGGCCCATGTTGCCTTCTACTTTGGCGCCATGCTGATCATGGCGGCCATGGGCTGGTTGCTCACCGAGGCCTGGATGAGCCTCGGTGACGGCGCGCTGTTGATCATCGCCAGCCTCTACATCCTGCTGATCACCTTGCTCGCCCTCAATCTGCAGCGCCGCGCCCAACCCGTCGCTGCTGGCGTACTGGCTGCCGTTGCAGTCAGCATCGTGCCGCTGGCGGTATTCGCTATCGAACGCATGTTCGGCTGGTGGCCACTGGACGATACGCAGGCCGACTACCATCAGTACTACACCTACGTGCAGGGCGGCTGGCTGGCGATGGAAGCAGCCACGGTGCTTGCCGGCCTGCTAATGCTGCGGTTGATCCCCTACCCGTTCGTCGTCATGCCAGTAGCCGTGGCCTTGTGGTTCATGTCGATGGACCTTAGCGAGTGGTTCTTCGGCTCCCCGTTCAGCTGGGAGCAGCGCCGCCACGTATCACTGTGGTTTGGGTTGGGCTTGCTGGTGGTTTTCGTCGTGATAGACGGCCGCACGCGTGAAGACTACGCCCGTTGGGGTTATCTGGCCGGGCTGGCAGCATTCTGGGGCGGGTTGACGCTGCTGGACAGCGGCAGTGAGTTGGGCAAGGCCCTGTACTGCCTGATCAACATTGCGCTGATGGGCATGGCGGTGCTGCTGCGCCGGCCGGTGTTCATGGTGTTTGGTGCGCTGGGAGTGGCCGCTTACCTGGGGTACCTAGCGTATGAGGTGTTTGCCCAGTCGCTACTGTTCCCAGTGGTGGTGACCTTTATCGGGCTGGGGGTTATCTGGCTTGGGCTGATTTACCAGAAGCACCGGGAGCGGATGAGCCAGGCGCTAAGAAGCAGTCTTCCGCAATGGCTGCGGATGGCCCTTCCGGCCCTGCGCAACTGAAGGCCGCCCTGGGCCAGATGTGGGAGCGGGTTCACCCGCTCCCACAAGGGCTGCAAAGCGGCGCCGGAATCTCAGCCTTAACCCAGCTCCACGATTTCATACCCATGGGTAATCTCAACCCCGGCACGCTCAAGCATGATCGAAGCCGAGCAGTACTTTTCCGCCGACAGCTCCACCGCCCGCTTGACCTGCGCTTCTTTCAGCCCACGCCCCTTCACCACGAAGTTCATATGAATCTTGGTGAACACCTTCGGGTCTTCGTTTGCGCGCTCCGCCTCAAGAAATGCCTCGCAGCTTTCCACTGCCTGGCGCGACTTCTTCAGGATGCTCACCACGTCAAAGCTGCTGCAGCCACCCAGGCCCAGCAACAGCATTTCCATCGGTCGCACGCCCAGGTTGCGGCCGCCGGCCTCGGGCGGGCCGTCCATCACGACGACATGGCCGCTCCCCGATTCGCCGAGGAACATTGCCTCACCGGCCCACTGGATACGTGCCTTCATCTACCCGGACTCCTGATTTTCGGAAAAGGGTGTCAGCTTAGACCTTGTGCGGCTGTGGGAAAAGCAGGAGATGTGTCGGTTTAGTACCGAAACATCCTGTAGTGTCTGATAAGCTGGCGCCAAATGACTGGCGCTTTCCGTCAGCCAACCTCTATACAAAGCCTATGCGTCATATCGAACAGGATTTCGTGATGGTTGCCTCCGCCCTACCCGCCAAGATAAAGAACATCGACAAGCTGCTGGTACACTGCCAGCGCCGCCGCTACACCGCCAAAAGCAACATCATCTGCGCCGGCGACCGGGCCGAGACACTGTCGTTCATCATCAAGGGTTCGGTCACCATCCTCATCGAGGACGACGACGGCCATGAAATGATCATTGCCTACCTCAACAATGGCGATTTCTTTGGCGAGCTAGGCCTGTTCGAGCCCATTGATGGCGAACAGCAGCGCAGTGCCTGGGTACGCGCCAAGACCGAATGTGAAGTGGCCGAAATCAGCTACGAGAAATTTCGCGAACTGGCGCGCCAGGACCCTGAAATCCTCTACGCCCTGGGTAGCCAGATGGCCCAGCGCCTGCGCAACACTACCCGCAAGGTTGGCGACTTGGCATTTTTCGACGTGACCGGGCGAGTTGCCCGTTGCCTGCTGGAACTGTGCAAGCAGCCGGACGCCATGACCCACCCCGATGGCATGCAAATCAAGATTACCCGTCAGGAAATAGGCCGAATCGTCGGTTGCTCTCGGGAAATGGTCGGCCGCGTTCTAAAGGACTTGGAGGAACGCAGCCTGGTGCAGGTCAAGGGCAAGACCATGGTGGTCTACGGTACCCGCTAGTCCTTGGGCAACTCGGCCAGTACCTTGGCGTAGGCCTGCGAAAGGCGCTCGAACCAGGGTGCTGCCGGCGCGACTTCGTGCAAGGCGATGTGCGCATCAGCGCGACAGCGTTGCTCCAGCTCGCAGCACTCGTTGAAGCGGTTGACCGCCGCCACCATCGACTCACGCTCGTTGTCCAGCAACAGCGCACCGTGTACCAGCACCACCGGGCGCTTGCCACCCAGGCCCTGACGCCAGCGCTGGGCAGTACCCACCAGTTTGCGGCCATTGAGGTTGACGTTGTAGCGGCCATCGCAGAAGGCCCCGTCGATTTCCCCGACGGACGCTACCCCGCCCCACTCGCGCAGCACATCGCACAGCGGCAGACACAGGCGCTCGTAGGCATTTTCGATACGGCCGTGGTCACCTTCACTGCGCGGCGCGGCGTAGACCAGTGCAACGTTCACCGTCGAATGCGACTGAGGTACCGGCTCACCGCCGGTTTCTCGCAGCAGCACCGGCCAGCCAGCAATAGCCAATTCCGCGCAGGCGACTTCAAAGTTGCCCAGCCGGCTCATGCGCCGAGGCATGACCAGAGCGTGGTCGGTCGGACGCCAGAACAGCACACCACTCTCGCGTTCGCCGCGGCAGACGGCGGCCAGCAGTTCCTGCTCCGCGTGCAGGCCCTGTTCGACAGTCAGGGCCAGGGGTTGATCGGTCATTGATCCACCTATGATGTTGATTTAACCGGTCTCTTCGCGGGTAAACCCGCTCCTACAACAGCGCGTGTAGCGGGCTTGCCCGCGAAGAGGCCATTACAGGTACAAAAAAGCCGGCAAAAACGCCGGCTTCATTTGATCAGTCCAGGTGCTGAACAGTCTTCTTCACCTGCTCGGGGAAGAACAGCCGCTGTAATTCCAGGCCAGGGTGCTCGGCGCGCATGAACGCCTCCCCCACCAGGAACGAGTAAACCTCGTTGATTGCCATCAGCTCCACATCGGCCCGGTTGAGAATACCGCTTTCGGTAATCGCCAGACGGTCACGCGGAATGCGCGGCAGCAGATCAAGGGTGGTTTCCAGGCTGACCTCGAAGGTGTGCAGATTGCGGTTGTTCACCCCCACCAGCGGCGTATCCAGGGTTTTCAGCGCGCGCTCCAGTTCATCGCCATCGTGCACTTCCACCAGCACGTCGAGGCCGACGTCCTTGGCAGTGGCGGCCAGTTCAGCCATCTTCACGTCGTCCAGCGCCGACACGATCAGCAGTACGCAATCTGCCCCCAGGGCCCGGGCTTCGACGATCTGGTAAGGGTCGACCATGAAGTCCTTGCGGATCACCGGCAGCGAAACCGCTGCGCGGGCCTGCTGCAAGTACTCATCGGCACCCTGGAAATAATCGACATCGGTCAGCACCGACAGGCAGGTGGCCCCGCCCTTCTCGTAGCTGACCGCGATTTCCGCCGGCACGAAGTGCTCACGGATCACGCCCTTGCTTGGCGAAGCCTTCTTGATTTCGGCAATCACCGCTGGCTGCTTGCGCTTGGCCTGCTCGATCAGCGCGTTGGCGAAGCCACGCGGGGCGTCGGCGGCCTTGGCCAGGCTCTCCAGCTCGGCGAAGCTGACGCGTGCACTGCGCTCGGCCACTTCCTGAAATTTGCGGGCAATGATCCTTTCCAGCACCGTCGGCACACTCATGCTTCGTTCTCCACCTTGAATACTGCAGTAAAGGCGCCCAATTCCTGCAACTTCTCCCAGGCCAGGCCGGTGTGCAGTACATCATGGGCCAGTTCTACACCGGCTTTCAGGCTCATGGCATGGTCAGCGGCATACAGTGCCGCGCCAGCATTAAGCACGATCATCTCGGCGGCCTTCTGACCGTTCTCGGTCTTGCGCCGACCCAGCGCATCGCGAATCAGCTCCAGCGAAGCCTGCGGGCTCTCGACTGCCAAGCCATGAAGGCTCTGACTCTTAATGCCGAGGTCTTCCGGCTCGACCCAATATTCAGTGATCTCGTCGTTTTTCAGTTCGGCGACGAAGGTGGGTGCCGCCAGGCTGAACTCGTCCAGTCCATCCTTCGAGTGCACTACCAGCACATGCTTGCTACCCAGCCGCTGCAGCACCTCAGCCAGCGGGCGGCAAAGGGTTTGCGCGAACACACCGACCACCTGGTGCTTCACTCCGGCCGGATTCGTAAGCGGGCCGAGCATATTGAACAGGGTGCGCAACCCCAGTTCTCGACGCGGGCCTGCGGCGTGTTTCATGGCCGAGTGGTGACTTTGCGCGAACATGAAGCCGATGCCCAGGCTGTCGATGCAGCGCGCCACTTGAGTTGGCGTCAGGTTCAGGTAGATGCCGGCAGCTTCCAGCAGGTCGGCACTGCCGCTCTTGCCCGATACTGCGCGGTTACCATGCTTGGCCACCGGGCAGCCCGCCGCCGCCAGGACGAAGGACGAAGCGGTGGATACGTTGAAGATGTTGGCGCCGTCACCGCCAGTACCGACAATGTCGACGACACCATCAAGGCTTTGCAGCTCGACCTTTTCGGCCAGTTCACGCATCACCGACACCGCACCGACAATTTCGTCGATGCTTTCGCTTTTCATGCGCATGCCCATCAGGAAGGCACCTATCTGCGCCTCGCTGCACTGACCGGTCATGATCTGGCGCATGACCTGGCGCATTTCTTCGGTAGTAAGGTCCAGTTGGCCGACGATACGGCTCAACGCACTCTTGATATCCATGTTCGATCCTTAGCGGCGGCCGCCGGTCTGCTTGAGGAAATTGGCGAACAGTTCGTGGCCCTGCTCGGTCAGGATCGACTCAGGGTGGAATTGCACCCCTTCGATATTCAGCGTCTTGTGGCGCAGGCCCATGATCTCATCGACCGAACCGTCAGCATGGGAGGTCCAGGCGGTAACTTCCAGGCAGTCGGGCAAGGTTTCACGCTTTACCACCAGCGAGTGGTAACGGGTCACGGTCAGCGGGTTGTTAAGGCTGGCGAACACGCCCAGGTCGCGGTGATATACCGGGCTGGTCTTGCCATGCATGACCTGGCGTGCACGAACAACGTCGCCGCCAAAGGCCTGCCCGATTGACTGGTGGCCCAGGCATACGCCAAGGATTGGCAACTTCCCGGCGAAATGCAGGATGGCCTCGATGGACACGCCTGCCTCACTTGGAGTGCACGGCCCCGGGGATACGACGATGCGCTCAGGGTTGAGGGCCTCGATCTGGGCGATTGTCATTTCGTCATTGCGAATGACCTTCACCTCGGCACCCAGCTCGCCAAGGTACTGAACGACGTTGTAAGTGAATGAGTCGTAATTGTCGATCATCAGTAACATGGTGTTAAACCTCTTGAATCTACTGACTTCATGATTCGAACCTTCCAGCACCAGCCACAGGCGCGGCTTTGCCACAACGGGCGGTAAACGAGAAGGCAAACGGGGACGGGCCGGGCGGGCCGGCAGGAGATAAAGTCAGGCGCGCCAACGCCAACGGGCGTGGGCCTTGATTACGCGCATCAAGAGTTTGCTGACGATCAACACAGGATAGGTCTCGCTCATACGTCCCGGCACAGTAGCCTACCGGGACGACGGGCGCAATATGCCTGTAAACACGGGGAAACGAATGGACTTGGGAGGGAAGCACGACGATTTGCTAAGGTCGATGGGGTTGTCCTGATAAAAACAAAGAAAAGGATGTTCCATGATGCGAAAAGCCCCGTTATTGCGCTTTACCCTCGCTTCACTGGCCCTGGCCTGTTGCCAGGCGTTGGCCGGCCCTTCGCCCTATTCAACCCTCATCGTGTTTGGCGACAGCCTCGCCGATGCAGGGCAGTTTCCCGACCTGAGCGGCGGTACCCCAGGCGCGCGTTTCACCAACCGCGATGCCAACGGTAACTTCGCTCCGGTGTCACCGATGATCCTCGGTGGCCGCCTGGGCGTCGCGCCAGGCGACCTTAACCCGTCGACATCCATAGGCATCCAGCCCGATGGTAATAACTGGGCAGTTGGTGGGTACACCACCCAACAGATCCTGGACTCGATCACGACAACGTCCGAGACCGTCATCCCACCAGGAAACCCCAATGCCGGGTTGGTGCTGCGCGAGCGCCCCGGCTACCTGGCCAACGGCCTGCGCGCCGACCCAAATGCCTTGTATTACCTGACAGGTGGCGGTAACGACTTCCTGCAGGGCCTGGTGAATAGCCCGGCCGACGCCGTAGTCGCCGGCGCCCGCCTGGCTGCCAGCGCCCAAGCCCTTCAGCAAGGAGGCGCGCGCTACATCATGGTCTGGCTGCTACCTGACCTCGGCCAAACGCCCAATTTCAGCGGCACGCCACAGCAAAACCCACTGTCACTGCTCTCCGCTGCGTTCAACCAGTCACTGATCAGCCAGCTAGGGCAGATCGATGCCCAGATCATTCCACTGAACATTCCTACGCTGTTGAGCGAGGCGCTGGCCAGCCCCAGTCAGTTCGGCCTGGCCAGCGACCAGAACCTGGTCGGCACCTGCTACAGCGGCGATAGCTGCGTGGAAAACCCGGTGTACGGGATCAACGGCACAACGCCAGACCCGACCAAACTGCTGTTCAACGACTCGGTCCACCCGACCATCGCGGGTCAGCAGCTGATTGCCGATTACGCCTACTCGATCCTCGCAGCCCCCTGGGAACTGACCCTGCTACCGGAAATGGCCCACGCCAGCCTGCGGGCTCACCAGGATGAGTTGCGTAATCAGTGGCAGACGCCTTGGCAAGCAGTTGGTCAATGGCAAGCCTTTGTCGCCAGCGGCGCTCAGGACCTGGACTTCGACGGCCAGCACAGCGCGGCCAGCGGTGACGGCCGCGGCTACAACCTGACCGTGGGCGGCAGCTATCGCCTGAACGACGCCTGGCGCCTGGGCCTGGCCGGCGGTGCGTACCGGCAGAAGCTGGAAGCCGGTGAACAGGACTCGGACTACAAGCTGAACAGCTATATGGCCAGTGCCTTTGCCCAGTACCGCCAGGACCGCTGGTGGGCCGACGCGGCGCTGACCGCCGGGCACCTGGACTACAGCGACCTCAAGCGTACGTTCGCCCTGGGCGTGAATGACCGCAGTGAAAAAGGCGACACCGACGGCGAAGCCTGGGCATTGTCCGGGCGGCTGGGCTACAACCTGGCGGCCGACACCAGCAACTGGCAGTTGGCACCGTTCATCAGTGCCGACTATGCGCGGGTGAAGGTGGATGGCTACGACGAGAAGAGCGGGCGCTCGACGGCGCTTGGCTTCGATGACCAGGAGCGCACGTCACGCCGCCTGGGCGTGGGGCTGCTGGGCAGTGTGCAGGTACTGCCAGGTACCCGGCTTTTCGCCGAGGTGGCTCAGGA
The DNA here is from genome assembly GCF_043106315.1 of Pseudomonas sp. FYR_5. Lineage (NCBI taxonomy): Bacteria > Pseudomonadati > Pseudomonadota > Gammaproteobacteria > Pseudomonadales > Pseudomonadaceae > Pseudomonas > Pseudomonas sp. FYR_5. The sequence goes on from NZ_JBICMK010000058.1 coordinate 16,967, forward strand.
GCATGAGTTCGAGGACGACGACCAGGATGTGACGATGCACCTGACCAGCTTGCCGGCAAATGACTTCACCCTGACCGGGTATACACCGCACAGCGACCTGACCCGGGCGAGCCTGGGCGTAAGCCATGAACTGGTGGCGGGGGTGCATTTGCGCGGGAACTACAACTGGCGCAAGAGTGATGAGTTGACGCAGCAGGGCATTAGCGTGGGGGTTAGCGTGGACTTCTAAATTGCTGGGGGCCGCTTTGCGGCCCATTCGCGGGTAAACCCGCTCCTACGCCAGCCTCGTATGCCTGAGGCTTGCGCAACCCTTGTAGGAGCGGGTTTACCCGCGAATACGGTGGCGGCGGCAACGGTGAACGGCAGGTAGAAATT